>JACDBJ010000004.1 GCA_013695005.1 Pseudonocardiales bacterium | reverse complement strand
CCTTGGGGGAACGGGCAGTCGCAGCCAATGCCCTACTGGACCGCAACACGGGGGAGTCAAGCGGTAGCGCGTCGCCAGCAGTAGACCGCCTTGCTGCCAGCCAGTTTGGAGGGTACTAGCGCGGGCGCGGCCTGTCTCCACCGGGGCTCCAACAATTTCGAATCGGCGCCGTGGGGTTGCCGCAAAGGTTGCTTCATCTATGGTAACGATTCGATCACGAATGTCGTTCCTTCATGTCATTGTTGAAGGAGCGGGGCCGGTCAATCCCCGTTCTTGGTTTTGATCGTTCTTCTTCCTGTCCTCCCGCCTGCTTTTTGGCGCGCCGACGCCGCGCGGCGCATGCTGTTCACAACAGGCGGGCCGATCCGAAATTCGATACCTCTAATGCTTGAGTTAAGAGCGTTCGAACGGGTGTGCGGAGCCTATGGATAGCGACGGCGCGCCGCCGTCTCACCTTGAGGTGGCCGGCGCCGTGCGCATGAAGCGAGGCTCCAGTGGGAAAGCCGTGGCGTGAACCGTCTGCTGAATGGGATTGCCGCTGGTGCCGCGGGTACCAGCGCGCTGAACGCCGTGACCTACCTCGACATGGTGGTGCGCGCCCGGCCGGCGAGCTCCACTCCGGAGGACACGGTCCGCAAGTTCGAAGAACTCACGGGATTGACGATCACCAAGGACGGTCCGGACAGCGCCAGTGCCGCCAACCGACGCTCCGCTCTTGGTGCGCTGCTGGGCATCGTTTCCGGCCTTGGCGTCGGTGCGGTCTACGGCCTGCTGCGGCCGTACGTGCGGGCACCGCTCGCGCTCCTCGGGATCGGCGCCGGCGTGGCGGCGAATATCGGCACGACGGGTCCGATGGTCGCGTTGGGGATCACTGATCCGCGCACCTGGTCTGCTGACTCGTGGATCTCCGACATCGTGCCCCATCTCGCCTACGGCCTGGCGACAGCGGCAGTGTTCGAGGGGCTGCACGGCCGCGAGAACTGACGCCGCCGGTCGGTGCGCAGGGACGGCCGGACCTGGGTCGTGAACCGTTTCCATTGCGCGGCCGGGTCGCGGTGGTCACCGGGGCGAGCCGTCGTGACGGTATCGGCTACGCCATCGCATGCCGGCTTGCGGCGTATGGGGCGAGCGTGTTCGTGCATCACTTCGTGTCCCATGATCGGGACCAGGAGTGGGGTGCCGACGACATCGGCGAGGTACTGAGCGGGATCCGTGCTCATCTCGCGGCTGGCGCCGAGCTCGGGGAGGCATCCGCCGACCTCGCCGACCCGGACGCACCGCAGGCGGTGATCGACGCCGCCGTGGCCGGGTTCGGTCATGTCGACGTCCTGGTGTGCAACCACGCACGCAGTGGCGACGACGGCACTCTCGGCGAGCTCGACGCCGCTCGGCTCGACCGGCACTGGGCCGTGGACGCCCGTTCCTGCATCTTGCTGGCTCAGTCCTTCGCCGCGCAGCACGACGGACGAGCCGGCGGCAGCATCGTGTTCATGACGTCGGGCCAGCAGCTCGCTCCGCTGCCCGGAGAGGTCGCCTACGGCGCGGCCAAGGCGGCCCTCGTGGGCATCACGGTGACCCTCGCGGATCAGTTGGCTGACCAGAACATCCGGCTGAACACCGTCAACCCCGGCCCGGTCGACACCGGCTACCTCACTGACGAGATGTTGGACAGCCTCCGGCCGATGTTTCCTTTCGGGCGCTACGGAAACCCCGACGATCCGACCCGGCTCATCGCGTGGCTGAGCACTGACGAGGCGCGCTGGGTCACCGGGCAGGTCATCAACACCGAAGGAGGCTTTCGACGCTGGCGATCTCGCCATCCGTGACGCCTCAGACAGTCAGGTTCTGCCGGAGCAGCAGGTCACCGCCCGCCGCGCGGCATGCATCGCCTCGGTGCTCTTCGCGGCCCGACTGAGCATGAAGCCACCCTCGAGGCTGGGTCCATCAAGGTCCTCGGTTCTGGTTTGACATGTAGGGATGTGCATGTAAACATGATTCGTGGGTGAACGTCACGGCGTGACTGCGGGGACTCAGGTCACTGCGGAGATCGCCGCTCAGGTCGCCCGGATGATGACCGTGCTCACCGCGCCAAGCAGGGTACGGATCGTGGCGTGCCTGCGAGATCGACCCTGCAGCGTCGGTGAGCTCACCGACGCGGTGGAGATGGCACAACCTGCCGTGTCGCACCAGCTACGGATCCTGCGTGATCTGGGTTTGGTGAGCACCCGGCGCAACGGCCGCCACATCGTCTACGAATTGTTCGACCCGCATGTGGCGATCCTGCTGGAAGAGGCGCTTCGCCACATCGAGCACGTCAAAGTGGCGGCCACGCCCGCTTCGCCGCCGGATGCTGTTGCCGAGGGCAAGGTTCGCGATACCGACGGAGGTAGGACATGACTGACCAGCACGAGCACGACGGGGCGCACGATCACGAGCACGGCCACGGCGAGCAGGTTCACAGCCACGCTCATCAGAGTCACGAGCACGACCACATCGAGCATCAGCACGAGCACGCACACGATGGTGAGACTCATGCGCACGACCACGCACACGAGTCCGGCCTGGAGCGGGAGCACGAGCACTCGCACAGCTGAGGCTGTGATCCACGCGGAAACGGGCGGCCCTGCCGGGACCGCCCGTTTCCGTTGATGAGCAGCCGGCATGCGTCGACGGGTCGACATGGCGTTGCGACTCTGCGCCGGCACTGTTGCCAGTAAGCATCTGTTGCAAATTCAGATGCAATAACGGTAGTCGTCGGCGGGTGGGCTGTGTGGCGGAGGCGAGCTCGCCGGCTCCAGCCGGCGCGCAGGCGTTGCTCGCCGACTTCCCCAGCGAGCAAGCCCGCACACTGGGCTTCTTTGCCGTCGCCGAGCTGGCCCTTCAGCTGCTCACCCAAGCAACCGGAGAACCGACCGAGCATCTGATCCAGGAACTGACGCTGCACATCGCCAAGAGTCTGGCCTGATCAGGCGACCAGCTCGTGGGCGTCGAGTTCGCGCTGGTGCCGTCTGGGTCAGCGCCGCCTGGGTGCGGCGTTAGATGGTGCCCGATGAGATCGATCAATCGCTGCCGTCGCCGCCGGGAACGCACGGCGACCGGCTACTCGCGAGCGGGTGTCGACGCGTCGCCGTCCCCTCAGCCAACCGAGCCGGACCCACCAACCGCTGCCGAGGCTGCGGCGAGTGGTACACCCAACCCAGCACAATACGAACCTAAACCTGCTGGTCAGCGGCCTGCCGGTCGCGCTGATGAGTGTGCACGCCAAGGTTCGGCGCGATGGTTACCGTCGACACACCCGTGACAGGCCAGCCCACTCCGGGTTGATCTAGGTGGGATGGCCTGAGTCTCAGCGTTGGCCGTGGCTGGCGGCTGCGATCAGTGTCCAGGTGCGGCCGGCGTCGGTTGAGCTGTAGACCCCGGCGTCGGTGGCGGCGAGGTAGCGGTCGGTGCTGGTGACGGTGAAGGCCTGTGGTGCGCCGGGGAGCTGCCCGCTGTGGTTCCAGGCGGTGGTGGTGTGGTTCCAGATGTTTCCGGCGGCATCGATACCGGCCAGTGGGGTCGCCGGGGTGGGGCGGTGGTCGAGTAGGACCAGCGGTTGGGGTGGTTGCGCCGCGGCGGGTTCGAAGGTGAGTCCGCCGTTGCCGCTGGTCAGCAGGCCTTGCTCGGTGGCGGCCAGCACCCGTTGCGGCTGGGTTGGGTCGGCGTCGAGGTCGGTGAGGGCGAGTGTCGCGCCGTATTGCCAGGTGGCGCCGTCGTCGTCGCTGCGCATCACGACGCCCTGGCGGGAGTTCCAGCCGTAGATGCTGGCTGCGGCGGTGGACAGGGCGTGGAAGTCGGCGTCACCGCGCAGCGACACCGGTTGCCAGCTCTGCGCCCGATCGGTGCTGCGGATCAAGCCGAGGTGTGGGGGTCCGGGTTCACGCAGGTCGGGGTGGCCGCTGCCCAGGAAGCGGTCGGGTCCGGCGATGGTGAAGCCCATCGTGTCCTGGTAGCGGTCGGCGACGCGTTGCGGCCCGTCTGGGGCGAGGCGGAACACGCCGTAGTGGGTGGCGGCGTACACCAGGCCGTCGGCGGGGTTGAGGTCGACGCCGTGGACGTGGCCGAAGCCGATCTCGGGCCCGCCCGGTGGCGGGTCCGGTCCGGTCTGCGGACCGGTGGTGCAGGCCGAGACAGTGACCAGCAGCCCGGTGAGGATCACCAGTCGGGTACGACGGAACATGTCGGCTCCTGGGGTGCGGCCCAGCGGGCACGACGCGGGTGTGCGCCGTGCCCGCTCGGGCATCGTCGGGTCCGCTCAGGTGGTTTGCAGTAGCTGCTGCATGCGGGTGATCTCCGCGGACTGGCTGGCCATGATGCTGGTGGCCAGTTGCTTGGCCTGCGGGTTAACGCCCTCGGCCAGCTCACGCTGCGAGTCGGCGATGGCGCCCTGGTGATGGGCGATCATCATCTGCAGGAACATCCGGTCGAACTCGGCACCGGTGGCGCCACGGAGCTGGTCGAGCTGCTGCGGCGTCATCATCCCCGTCCCGGTGTGCCCGGCCGCGCCGCCGTGCTGGCCGCCCGCGGCGGGCAGCGCAGCACCCCAGGCGCGCAGGAACCCGGTCATTTGTTGGATCTCCGGGTCCTGCGCGGACTTGATCTGGGTAGCGAGCGCCTTGACCTCGGGTTTGGCGGCCCGGCCGGTGGCCAGGTCG
>JACDBJ010000598.1 GCA_013695005.1 Pseudonocardiales bacterium | reverse complement strand
GCGGCGGCCGATGACAGCGGGCTGGTCAGCTCCGTGACCCTGCCGCTGGCCGCTGATGGGCCGGTGCTCGGTGGCCTCCAGCTCCTGGGCGTCATCGGCGGCCAACCCGCCACCGCGGAGCACGCCGAACTCGCCCGACCCCTTCTGGAGGTTCTCGCCGCCAAGATGGCCGACGCCGGCGCCCATCGCGAACGCTCCGCGTCGCTCGCGCAACCTCAGTCCGCGTCCGGCGTGGATGCGCGAGTAGAGCAGGCGAGAGGCATGCTCGCCGAGCGGTTCCATACCGACCTCGACCAGGCCCTGCACATCCTGCGCACCCAGGCCGACGCGGCGCGAGTCACGATTGCCGAGGCCGCGGCGGCGATCGTCCGGCGAGACGACCACCGCCCCGCCGCGCCGATGCCACGTCGCGAACACCCGCCGGCAAGTCGGGTCGCCCCACCGTCGCAGCGTCAGCCCCCGCCCGCTGCCCGGCATCGTCGGGGCTGACCCCGTTGGCGCATGATGCGTCGCGATCGTGGCAGTTCTTGCGGTGACCCTGCTGATCGACACCGCGGTGAACGTGTGATGGTGCGTTCTCACAGGTCGTAACGCAAGCTGGTCTGACACCGAAGAACTCGGCAGGGATCGTTCGGCGTATCGTCGGAGCGGGCGTCGGGGGGACCACGGTGGGCTTAGAGGGTGGCCAGGCTGGACCCGAAGCATCGCCGGACACCATCCGCTTCGCCGCAGTGGACCCGGAGGAGCCTGCTCCGGCTTCCCGGACACGCAGACTGCGTCGCTTCCTGCTCGTCACGTCCGCGGTGCTGCTTCTCGTCGCTGCACTGACGGCGGGGGGTCTCTATTGGCTCAGCGAGCGTCTGGGTAACAACGTGCAGCGGGTGCCGGACGTGTTCAACGGCATCGAGGACGCCAACCGCCCGGCGGCGACGGAGGCGCTGACCTTTCTGCTGGTCGGCACCGACAGCCGCTCGCCGGACCCGACGACGGGGGAGGACGCGACTGGGCCGCAGTTCGTCCCCGGCGGGCAGCGCGCCGACGTCATGATGCTGGTCCGGCTGTCCGCCGACCGATCCCACGCGGCGGTCGTGTCGATCCCGCGCGACAGCTGGGTCCCGGTGCCCGGCCGTGGAATGGCCAAGATCAACGCGGCCTTCTCCTGGGGCGGGCCGTCGCTCGCCGTGCGGACGGTCGAGGCGCTGACCAAGGTCAGGATCGATCACTTCGCCGTGATCGACTTCGCTGGATTCCAGGCAATGACGGACTCGGTCGGCGGGATCGACGTGAACGTCGCCAAGACGACCAGCTCACGAGGTGTCACCTTCACGGCCGGTCCCAACCACCTCAACGGTGATCAGGCGCTCGTGTATGTCCGGCAGCGCTACGAGCTGCCGCGCGGCGACCTGGACCGCGTCCAGCGGCAGCAGAACGCCATGCGGGCCTTGGTCAAGAAGGCCTTTGCCGACGGCGCGCTAGGCGACATCGGGCGGACCTACGGGCTGGTCGACTCGATCTCTCAGTGGGTGAGCGTGGACGACACGCTGAGCAACCAGGGGCTCCGCGAGCTTGCCTTCTCGCTGCGCGACCTGCGGCCTGGCGGCCTCAGTTACCTGACCGCCCCAGTCTCGGGGCTCGGTCGTGAGGGCGCCCAGTCGGTGGTGTACCTCGACAAGCGCCACACGACGGAGCTTTGGCCGCACCTGCAAGCCGCCGACGTCCGCCCCTACCTCGCCAAGTATCCGGAGGACGCGCTTCCCGAAGCGCCGCCGTAGTGGGCTGAACAGCCCGGCGCAACCGGCAGTCGTGCCGGCTCATGCAGACGGCTGCGGAGCTCAGCCGGCTATGACCTCGATCACCACGCCAATGGCCGCATAGGTGCCGACGGCGCGGGCGTCCCTGGTCGCAAGTGGCACATCGTGGGCCTTCGCGGCGAGCGCGACCAGCGCGTCGTAGACGGCGCCACCTCGGATGCCGAGTGGCGCCAGGACGCCGGGAAGCTCGGTGACGGTCGAGCTGTCGGGCGTCAGGGCCGGCCCGAAGTTGACCTCGATCAGGCGAACGGCATCCGCTGCGTCTACGCGGGCGTCCCCGGGTAGTCGGGTCAGCACAGAGTAGGTCTCGGCCAGGGAGTGCGCGGTGAGGACTGCCTCGCGGTGGCCCAGATAGCCGCGGACCGCGGCGTGCGCGGTGTGGGATCGCACCAGCAGTGGCACGGCTGCGCTCGTGTCGAAGGCGAGCAGGCTCACCGACGCCCTGAGTCGATGAGCCCGAAGACTATGTCGTCGGTGATCGGCGTCGAAGCGTCCGCGACGAGCGCGCCGTCGATCGTCACGAGGCGGGCTGTCCGGCCGATCGGGACGAGCTGGAGCCCTGCGCCGTAGAGGCTCACGTCGACCGTGCTGCCGGCGACAAGCCCGAGGGCGTCCCGGAGCTGTTTGGGCACCACGATTCGCCCGACGGCGTCGACTGTGGTCTCCATTGGTCCCACGTTACCAGCGCGCTACCAGCCCAGCCAGGGTTCGACCCAGCGGGTGATGTCCATTCACAGCCTGTGAGCAGGCCACCTCGTCGGTGATTTGTGTCGGACCTCGGCGACGAGCGTGCCGTCATCGCTGCTCCGGGACTGCGACCGCCGGGTCGCCGTACCGCTTCCGGGCGGCCTGCGAGGTCACCCCGAGCACCATCGCTACATCGCCCCAAGTGCGTCCGTTCTTCCGGGCGGCGGCGACCGCCTCGGTGACGGCGTTCTCCGCTGCGGCGACCGCGGCCAGCGCTGCTGCGATCGCTCGTAGGTCACTCGGGTTGTCCACCGTAACGTCCGGTTTGTCCAGTTCCAGCCGATCTAGCCAGGCCTCGGCTTCGACGGCGGCCTGCTCGAGCTGTTCACGGGTACGTGGCATGGTCATCACCTCCGGTAGCGGCGGAAGGCGGGCCGCATAGTCATGGCGTGGATGACGCGCTGCTCGCCTTCACGGTCGACTACGACGACCTCCAGCAGGCGCCCGGCGCGGTTCGCGCCGATGATGAGGATCGCGTCGTCGTCCCGCTCGATCCGGCGGATCGGAACGCGGACGGCGTGCCGCATGTTCGCGTCGGCGACCCCATGCTTTCGGGCGCTCTCCGCGATCTCCACAAAACATATGTTACTCACCTTGAGTGAGCTTTGGGGAACTTATGTTTCCGGTCGTCGCGTGCTGGCGCGCGTCGTGGTCGACACCTCGGCTGCTGAAGTGGTTTCACACCGACGGCGGTCCGAGGTGGCGTACCTCAGCGTGGCCTGAGCCAGTGCGTCTGATCGTGGCAGGCGTCGTCCTCGGGATGCTCGGCAAGAAACACGGCGAGCGCGTGCACGAAGAGTCCGATCGTGCCGGCACTCCGAGGCATGCGGCGCGCGGAGCTGAACAAGATCCCTGCGTGGGAGCGGCCCTCCAGGGCCGCCTGGTGGGCGAGCGGAAGGAAGTCGACCGCGTTCTCCGTCAGCAGGGCACGCCCCTCCAGAGCCATGATCTCCAGAAGCCGGTCGTCGGCCATGGCGACGAGTTCAGGGCGTTCAACGAGCGCGATCACGTCGTGGCCATGCTCTCGGAGCTGGCGGGCGATTGCCGGCGAGTAGTGCTCGTCGAGCAGCAGCCTCAACTCAGCGACTGTTCGCGCTCGGCGACTCCGGCCGCGCGCTTCGTCCAATGATCGATTTCGTCCGCATATTCGGCGTAGTAGCGCAGGGATGCGTACACAGAGGCGCGGGGTATCTCGAGATATGTAGCTGCTGCGTCAGCCTGACCGTCTGAGTTCTTGACCGTGTCCACCACCTGCCACACGTCGAGGCGCGTTCCGATGACCGCCGCCCGCCTGCCGCCGGCGCCATCCCGGAAGTAGACCAGGGGGTGGACATCGCGCCGGAGGCCTTCCTCGAGGTATCGCTCGGCCAGCGAGGTCTGCGAGACACCCAGCTCCTCGGCGTGGTGGCGAAGCCGGCGCAGGGCGGCTGGCTGGACCCGGAACGTGAGTGGTTGTTTGGTCTCCCGACCCTGCTCAGCCATGCGGACACCCCCTGTCCAACGTCGTATGACGATGTTATCAGGCGGCGATCCGCTGCGGCTCGACCGCTGCGGCGCAGATAAGGCGAGGACCACCCACCGAGCCGCCCGGCGTAGCCTGGTTGGTGAGACCCCGCCACGAACCCTCGTCCCAGGCAGGGGTCTGTCTGCCGTTTGCCGAGCGTCCTCGACCCCGAGGGGATCCCTTGCCCGACCTGTCTGGTCTGTTGGCCGCCGCCGTCACCGATCCGGGCCTCGCGCAGCTACCCGCGCAGGCCCGTGCCGGTGGTGCGCGGATCCAAGGTCCCGCCGCGCTGCGGCCGCTCGTGGCCGCAACCCTGGCCAGCCCCGACGAGGGTGGCCCGGTACTGGCCGTCACGGCGACCGACCGAGAGGCCGAGGAGCTCACCGCCGCCCTCACCGACCTGATCGGGCCGGACGCGGTGGCGAGCCTTCCGTCGTGGGAGACGCTGCCGCACGAGCGGCTCTCGCCGCGCAGCGACACCGTCGGCCGGCGCCTGACGATCTTCCACCGGCTGGCGCACCCGGAGACCGACGGCGAGCTTCGGGTGGTCGTGTCGGCGGTCCGCAGCCTCAT
>JACDBJ010000594.1 GCA_013695005.1 Pseudonocardiales bacterium | reverse complement strand
GCGCCGGCCAGCGAGTTGAAGCCCTCTTGCGCCTCCGCACTACTTACTCCTACTTTAGGAGTATGACCGCAGAAGCGACATACGTTCTGATCCCCGGCGCCGGCGGACTTGCCATGTACTGGCACCTGGTTGTCGACGAGCTGCGCTCACGCGGCGCGCAGGCCATCCCGGTGGACCTTCCGGCCGCCGACGACTCGGCCGGGCTCGCGGAGTACACCGACATCGTCGTGGACGCGATCGGTGACCGCACCGGGATCATCCTGGTGGCCCAGTCGATGGCCGGTTTCACCGCGCCGCTGGTGTGCGAGCGGGTGCCCGTCGAGCTGTTGGTGCTGGTCAACGCCATGGTTCCGCTGCCGGGAGAGGCGCCGGGCGACTGGTGGGGCAACACCGGCTTCGAGCAGGCGCGGGTGGAGCAGGCCGCCCGCGACGGCCGGACCCTTGGCGGACCGCAGGACCTGCTCGACTCCTTCTTCCACGACGTCCCGCCCGACATCACGGCGCAGGCGATGGCCCACGGGGAGCTGGTCCAGTCCGACACACCGTTCGCCAAGCCATGGCCCCTCGCTGCGTGGCCCGAGGTTCCGACTCGGTTCCTGCAGGGCCGTGACGACCGCTTCTTCCCCGTGGAGTTCCAGCGGCGGGTCGCCCGCGAGCGGCTGGGGATCACGCCCGACGAGATGCCCGGCGGCCACCTCCTGGCGCTCGCCCAGCCGGTGGAGCTCGCAAACCGGCTCGAGGCCTACCGCGCCGAGCTGCACAATCTGAGCTGAGGCCGCCGCCGGGCCGCCTCGCGAGGCGGGCCGGGAGGTGCACGGGTGCTGCGACGAGCACGGGTCGCTGTCGCGGTCGTGTTCTTCGTCAACGGCGCCGCGTTCGCCGCGTGGGCGTCGCGGGTGCCCGCGATCCGCGGTGAGCTCGGCCTGTCCGACGCTCAGCTGGGCCTCGCGTTGTTGGGCCTCGCGGTCGGCGCCGTGCTCGGGCTCCCGGCGGCTGGCGTGCTGGTCGCGCGCTGGGGCAGCGTCGCGGTGGTCCGCGCCAGCCTGGTGATCTTCTGCGGGTCGCTCGCGCTGCTGCCGTGGTCGGCTGGGCTGGTGTGGCTGACGCTGGCGCTGACGGCCTTGGGGCTGGGCAACAGCGTGCTCGACGTCTCGATGAACACCCACGGCGTCGAGGTCGAGCGTGGCTACGGCCGGCAGATCCTCGGCGGTTTCCACGCGCTGTTCAGCTTCGGCGGGCTGGCCGGGGCGCTTGCCGGCTCGGCCGCGGCCGCCACCGGCGTGAGCCCGCGGCAGCACCTCACGGTGGCGGCCTTCGTGCTCGTGACGGTGGGACTGGGCGCGACGCGGTTCATGCTGCCGGGGCAGCGCGACATGGGCACCGTGCGGCAGGGCCTGGTCCGACCGGACCGCACGCTGTGGGTGCTTGGCGCGGTGGCGTTCTGCTGCATGCTGTGCGAGGGCGTCGCGAACGACTGGAGCGCGGTCTACGTCCAGGACGGGTTGGGGGGTAGTCCGGCGGTGGCGGCGGCCGCCTTCGCCGCGTTCTCGCTGACGATGGCGGTGGGCAGGCTGTTCGCCGACCGGGTGGCGATGCGGTTCAGCCGGCCGCGGTTCCTCGCCGTCGCGGGTGTGCTGGCCGGCGGTGGCTTCGGGCTGGGGCTGGCGGTACCGACCCCGCTCGCGGCCGTCATCGGCTTCGCGCTGCTCGGGGCCGGGCTGGCCGGTGTCGTCCCTGCGATGTTCAGCGCGGCGGCAGAGGGTCGTGAGCAGGCAGCTCCGGCGATCTCCACGGTGGCCACGATGGGCTATTTCGGCTTCCTCGCCGGGCCACCGTTGATCGGGGCGTTGGCACAGGCGTCGAGCCTTCGTGCTGCGCTGCTGGTCGCGGTCGTGCTACTCGTGATCTCGCTCCCCGCAGGCGCGGTTGTGCTTAGCAACGAGTCACGGCGGGCACACCAGCGACATGAGTGAGGAATCGCAGCGGGCTCCGCAGGAGAACCCCGAGAAGGACCGTTCGGAGTGGGTGACCGGCGACGAGCCGATGACCGGGCCCCAGCGCAGCTACCTGCAGACCCTGGGCCAGGAAGCGGGGGAGCCGGTGCCCTCCGAGCTGACCAAGGCGCAGGCGTCGGAGCTGATCGAGCGCCTACAGGCCCAGGTCGGGCGCGGCAGCGGCTAGCCCCACGCCGCCTGCACGACCATGACCTGCCCGGTGACCGGATCTGTGGCGAGCAGCAGCAGCCGCACGACCGTCGACGGCGCGCTGACCATGCTCGCGGCTGCGGCGGCGGTCATCGTGGCCCTCGTGTGCACGAGGTGACTG
>JACDBJ010000523.1 GCA_013695005.1 Pseudonocardiales bacterium | reverse complement strand
CACAGCCCCTGCAGCACGGGTACGTCCAACGCGGCGAGCGCCCCGACGTCCCAGGCGTCGTCGTCCCCGCCCGCGCCTGCGTCCGCCGGCTGGGTGCCGCCGGCGGCGAGCACCGTCGCGACCAGTGCGTCGCACCCGCTCAGCAGCTCGACCAGCCCGGCATCCGCGCCTCGCAGCGAGCCGCAGAACACCGGCAGCGCGTTCGCCCCGCGCGCCTCGATCGCGTCGCACAGCACGTCGACGAAGCCCGTGTTGCCGGACAGCTCGTGCGCCCGGTAGAACACCACACCGACCGTCGGCCGGCCCGGGAAAGGCACCCGCGCGCCGTGCACGCCGTGCTCCGGCATCGGCGCCGCCGGGGCGAAGCCCTCCCCGGTGAGCAGCACCGTGTCGGACAGGAAGCGGGCCAGCTCGCGCAGGTTGTCGCGGCCGCCGGCGGCCAGGTAGGCCAACGCCTCGGCCGCCACCCCGGACGGCACCGACGAGGCAGCCATCAGCTCGGCATCCGGCCCCGCCTCGCCGCCGAGCAGCACGGTCGGCAGGCCTGAGGCGACCAGCGTGGCCACCCCGTCCGGCCACGACCGCCGCCCTCCCAGCAGCCGCAGCACCACGACGTCCACCCCGTCGAGCAGGCCGGTCAGCTCAGTGGGCGTGACCCGGGTCGGGTTGGCCGTGCGATACGCACCGCCGCTGGCGTGCGCCGCAAGCAGCTCGGTGTCGGCCGTGGACAGCAGCAGGATCACGTGTCAGCGCCTCCCTCGGGTATCCGCGCGCGCTCGACTGCACCACGCGCGGAGCGCGCCGGTCAACGCACGGTGATCGCCGTCTCGGTGGCCAGGCGTGCGCTCAGCGCGCGTTTTCGCACCGAAACGGCGATCTTGGAGGCTTAGCCGGTCAGCCGGCGACTGCCTGCTTTCGCCGGTCTATCAGCCGCAAGATCATCGGCGTGAAGATGAGCTGCATCGCCAGGTCCATCTTGCCGCCGGGGCAGACGATCGTGTTGGCCCGGGACATGAACGAGTCGTGCAGCATCGACAACAGGTACGGGAAGTCGATGCCGTGCGGGTTGGCGAAACGGATCACCATCATCGACTCGTCCAGCGTCGCGATGGTCCTGGCGATGAAGGGGTTGGACGTGTCGACCATCGGCACCCGCTGGAAGTTCACGTGGGTGCGGGAGAACTGGGGGACGACGTAGTTCACGTAGTCCGGCATGCGGCGCAGGATGGTCTCGGTCACCGCCTCGGTCGAGTAGCCCCTCATCGCCTTGTCGCGGTGCAGCTTCTGCGTCCACTCCAGGTTGATCACCGGCACCACGCCGATCATCAGGTCGACGTGCTGGGCGGCGTCCACCTTGTCGGTCGCGACGGCGCCGTGCAGCCCCTCGTAAAACAGCATGTCGGTGTCGTCGGGCAGGTCCGCCCACGGGGTGAACGTTCCCGGTGCCTGCTCGTAGGGCGCCGCCTCCTCGTCGTCGTGCAAGTACCTGCGCACCTGCCCGCGGCCGTCCTCGGCGTACTGCCGGAACAGCTCTTCGAGCTCCTCGAACAGGTTCGCCTCCGGGCCGAAGTGGCTGAACGTATGATCATCGCTGGTCAGCGCCTCCGTCATCCTCTCCTTCATCTCGGCGCGGTCGTAGCGATGGAAGCTGTCGCCTTCGACGAACGCGGCGTTCAGACCCTCGCGCCGGAAGATCTGGTCGAACGTGCGCATCACAGACGTCGTGCCGGCGCCCGAGGAGCCGGTCACCGCGATGATCGGATGCTTGGCTGACATGGCCTGATCCCCTCTCACTCAGCCGGTGTCCGGAACAGCCCGCGCGTGCTGTAGAGCGGCGCGTCGATGTCGACGGTGTTGTGGTCGCGGTGGTACCGGTCGATCCGCTCCACCTCCTCGCGCGGGCCGAAGATCAGCTCGACCCGTTGGTGCAGCGCCTCGGGTGCCACGCCGAGGACGCGGGCCCGCCCAGTGCTCGCCAGCCCGCCGGCCTGCTCGACGAGATAGCCCACCGGGCTTGCCTCGTACAGCAGCCCCAACCCACCGGCGGGCCTGCCCTCCTCGGAGGTGTCCCGTGGGAACAGGAACACGCCACCGCGGGTCAGGATCCGATGTGTCTCCGCGACGGTGGACGCGACCCAGCGCATGGTGAAGTCCTTACCTCGCGGCCCGGAGTCGCCGGCGAGGCACTCGTCGACGTAGCGCTTCACCGCCGGTTCCCAGAAGCGACTGTTCGAGGCGTTGATCGCGAACTCCGTTGCCGCCTCCGGGATGCGGATCTCCGGCTGGGTGAGGATGAACTCGCCGAGCTGCGGCTCCAGCGTGAAGCCGTGTACACCGGTACCGACCGTGATGACGATCATGGTCGAGGGTCCATAGATCGCGTATCCCGCGCAGACCTGCTCCGAGCCCGGCTGGAGGAAGTCTTCGACGCTCGCGTGCACACCGGGATTCGGCGCTCGCATGATCGAGAAGATGCTTCCGACGGAGAGGTTGACGTCGATGTTGGACGAGCCGTCGAGCGGGTCGAACATCAGCAGGTACTTGCCCAGCGGGTAGCGCTCCGGAACGCGGTACGGCGCCGACGACTTCACCGATGCCATCCCCGCGACCAGGCCGCCGGACTCGTTGGCGCGCAGGAACAGGTCGTTGGCCACGGCGTCGAGCTTCTGGCCGTTGCTCGTGCTGGCGGACCCGAGCACCCCGCCGAGGGCTCCGTAGGCGACGCGCTTGGCGATGGCCTTGCACGCCAGCGCCACGTCGAGGATCAAGGAGTTCAGCTCGCCGCTCGCCTCTGGGTAGCGGCGGCGCTCCTCGATGAGGAACTGCGTCAGTGTCGTGCGGTCAGTGAGCATGGTCGGTAATTGTCACTGGTGGTTGTCCAGCAGGTGATAGAGGAGCAGCAGCTGGGTGATGGCCAGCGGCTCGCTGCGCTTGTCCGGACCGAGCTGGCCGAGCGACTTCGGCGCGTCGCCGGGCTCGCCGAGCAGCGACCAGATCGCCTTCTCGACGGTCTGGCTCTCCTCGGGCGGGGCGTAGCCGTGGACGTGCAGGGTGTCTACCGGCCGGCCGTCGGAGTCGCGCTCCAGCTTGAGGTGCACGGCCTGGTGCAACGTCGGGACCAGCACGCCGTTCAGGTCCGGGTGCTGGATCGTCGGGCGCAGCATCAGCTCGGCCGACAGCGGGGTGTCCGGCGGATCGTCGCGACCGGCGATCGGGCTGAACCGCACCACGATGTCGGCGTACTTGGCCTGCGGCCGGATGAACTCCTCGGACTCGGGCTCGCGGCGCTCCAGCTCGGCGTTGACCTGCTCCTCGGAGTAGCCACGCTTGCCCATGTCGCGCTGGATCTTCCAGTTGCGCCGCACGACCTCCGGCGGGTTGAGGTACACCGTGACGTCGAAGCAGGCTCGCGACAGCTTGGTGTACAGCGGCAGCAGACCCTCGACGATCACGAAGTCGTTGGGCGCGACCAGCTGCGGTCGGGCCAGCTTGCCGGTGGCGTGGTCGTAGGCCGGCTTGAGGATCGGTTGTCCGGTGGCCAGCAGCTGCAGGTGCTGCTCCATGATGTCGATGTAGTTGCAGTCCGGGTGCAGCGCCGTGAACGGCAGCTCCTTGCGCTCCTCGCGGTCGTAACGGTGGTAGTCGTCGACGCAGATCGACACACAACGGTCTTGCCCAAGCGCCTTCACCAGGCCCTCGGTGAGGGTTGTCTTGCCTGCGGCGCTGTCCCCCGCGATGGCCAGCAACACCGGGCGCCGTCCGTTGCCCGCTCGCGCGATCTTCAGCGCCTTGTCGGCCATGTCCTCACCCTCCGTCCGTGTTGTCGAGCATCGGGTCGCCCGTGACGACTTGGCCGTGTGAGCAGGCCAGCCCTCAGGCTGGAGTGCTCATCGCCTCCGTGGCCGCGGCCCGCATGGCGGCTACCCGGTCGGCCATCGTGCCGTCGCCGGTGAACAGCGACGAGCCGGCGCAGAACACATCGGCTCCGGCGGCCGCGGCGGCCCGGATCGTCTGGGTACCGATCCCGCCGTCGACCTCCAGCTCGACGTCGAGGCCACGCCGATCGATCTCCGCCCGCGCCATGGCGATCTTGGGCTCCGTTGACGCGATGTAGCTCTGACCGCCGAATCCGGGGTTGACGGTCATCACCAGCAGCAGGTCGAGCAGGTCGAGCACGTTCTCGACCGCGGCGAACGGCGTCGCAGGGTTCAGCGCGACGCCCGCCTTGGCACCCAGCTCGCGGATCTCCGAGAGGGTGCGGTGCAAGTGCAGGCACGCCTCGGCGTGCACGATGACGATCTCGCAGCCGGCCTCCACCCAGCGGGCCAGCATCGGTTCGGGGTGCACGACCATGAGGTGGGCCTCGAAGCCCATCACCACCAGGCCGCGGTTCGCGGCGATGACGTCGGGTCCGAAGGTCATGTTCGGCACGAAGCTGCCGTCCATGACGTCCCACTGGATGCGGTCTACCCCGGCCTTCTCCAGCGCCTGGACGTCCTCGCCGAGCCGCGCAAAATCGGCAGGGAGCACCGACGCGACGATCGCGGGGCGACCTTGTCCGGGCATACTACCTCCAGGAGACGTCCCGACGTTAAGTCGTCGCAGGTCAGGCGTGCGCCCCCCGGACTGGGGGAATCTCGGGGTGACCTTGTGCGCCGCCGCAAGGACCGTCGGGTCGACCCCTATCGTTCGCATATGGCCGACAGCCCGGTGCGGATCGTGCTCGTGGACGACCACGAGATGGTCCTGCAGGGCCTCAAGGCGATGCTGGCGCCGTTCCGGGGTCGGATCAGGGTCGTCGGCGAGGCGACGAACAGCGACGACGGGATGAAGCTCGTCGAGGGGATCGATCCCGACATCGTGCTCTGTGACCTACGGCTGCAGGGCGCCAGCGGCCTCGACCTGTGCCGGCGGCTGATCGAGCGCAACGCCGAGCGCAAGGTCGTGCTGCTGTCGGTCTACGACGACGAACAGTACCTGTTCCAGGCGTTGCGGTCCGGTGCGAGCGGCTACCTGCTCAAGCGGATCACCGGCGAGGAGCTGGTCCGCCAGCTCGAACTGGTGCACGAGGGCGAGACGGTCATCGACACCGCGCTGGCCGGCCGTGCGGTGGACGCCGCGGCCCGGCTGCACAGCGGCGAGTTCTGGCCAGGGGCGCGGCACGGCCTGACCCACCGGGAGAGCGAGGTGCTCTCGCTGATGGTCACCGGGCTGTCCAACCGCGGCATCGCCACCCGTCTAGTTGTGGGTGACGAGACGGTCAAGAGTCACGTACGGTCGATCTACCGCAAACTCGACGTCAACGACCGCGCCGGCGCGGTGGCCGCCGCACTGCGGGAAGGAATCTTTCGATGACCTCCCATGTGCTCGGGCTTGCCGACCTCGAGCGGGAGAACGCGCTGCTCGGATCGATCATCGAGGCGGTCTCCGAGGGGCCGGAGGTCGAGCAGCTCGCCGGCGCGGTGGCACGGCTGATCACCGCCGCAACCGACACCGATGTCTGCTTCGTGCACGTGCTCGACGACATCGGCCGCTCGCTCATCCTGGCCGGCGCCACCCCACCGTTCGACGAGCAGGTGGGGCAGGTCGTGCTCCCGATGGGCGGCGGGGTGACCGGCTGGGTCGCCAGCCACCACCAGCCCGCGGTGATCCCGGAGCACAAGGAGGCCGACCCCCGCTACCGGCGGTTCCCCGCGCTGCGCGGCTCGGATTTCACCTCGATGGCGTCGGTGCCGATCGAGAGCGACGTGGCCGGCCTCGTCGGCGTCCTCAACGTGCACACCAAGCGGCGACGTGACTTCACCGACCGCGACATCCGGCTGCTCACGATGATCGGGCGGTTGGTGGCCGGGGCGATGCACCACGCACGGGAGCATCGGCGTCTCGCTGCGCGCGAGCGCGCCCAGGAGCGGTTCACCGAGCAGGTGATCCAGGCCCAGGAGACCGAGCGGCGGCGGCTCGCCGGCGACATCCATGACGGCATCTCGCAGCGCCTGGTGAGCATCGCCTATCACCTCGACGCCGCCGATCGGACGCTGAGCAGCGAGCCCGTCTATGCCGCCGCTCAGGTCAAGTTGGCCCGCGGCCTGGCCGACATGGCCATGGACGAGGCCAGGGTGGCCATCGGTGGGCTGCGGCCTCCGATCCTCGACGACCTCGGCCTCGCTGGCGGGTTGGGCAGCCTGGCCCGGATGGTGCCCGACCTGGACATCACGCTCGACCTCGCCGAGGACCGGCTCCCCGAGCACGTCGAGGTTGCGCTCTACCGGATCGCCCAGGAGGCGCTGCAGAACGTCGTCAAGCACGCACAGGCCACCACCGCACGGCTGATCTTCGAGACGATGCCCGGGGCAGCCCGGCTGGAGGTCGCCGACAACGGGATCGGCTTCGACTCCGTCGCGGAGCCGGTCGACCCCGCGCAGCGCTACGGCATGCAGAGCATGGCCGAGCGCGCCGACCTGGTCGGCGGCACGTTCTCGGTGCGTTCCCGGCCCGGCTCGGGTACCACGGTCACCGTCACCGTCCCGATGACCAACGGCACGGCCCACCGCGAGCACTGACCGGGCAGTCAGGCTGATCACTGGGATTGAGCGGGAAATCGATCACGCTCCTCCCGGAGCCGACCCGCAAGCCAGTGACCCTGGCCGATCTGGCGCCTGCGCTCCGCCATCGCACCTGGAGCATACCGACGCTTCGACAGAACCAGATCAATTCGATGGCAAGCCGACCCGGACCGCAGGGCGCGATAGCGCCCGAGGACCGGAAGCGGCGCGGCAGCACCGGACGGAACTGTCGGGGGGTGCCTCTACTGTCGAACTTATGTTCGAACACGATCTCCTCGACTCTCCGAACGCCGCGCCGGCGTTCGACGCGACCAGGTGGTCGCAGTACGCCCCGGACGGGTTGCTCGCCGACATGTTGTCCGAGCAGTCCGGTGGCTCGGACTTCGAGCGGCTGGAACGGATCGGCGCGTGGGACAAGGTCATCGCGTGGGCGCAGGCCAGCCAGGCCCGCGAGATCGCCGGGTATGTGGCCTGCACGACCGAGGATGCGGAGTCGGCCACCGCGGAGGTGGGCCTGATGCTGCGCGTGGTGGCGCGCACAGCTGCCGCTCGGATCGGCACCGCCGTTGATCTGGTCCAGCGGCTGCCGGCCGTCCGCGCCGCCCTCGCCGCTGGTGAGATCAGCCTGCCGGCCGCCCGGACCGTGGTCGACGAGACGCTCCAGTTGCCGGCGCATGAGGCACGTGCGGTCGCCGACGCCGTGCTCGAGCATGCCAGCGA
>JACDBJ010000274.1 GCA_013695005.1 Pseudonocardiales bacterium | reverse complement strand
GGTTCGCAGCGGTCGTTCCAGCCGTGGATGAAGCGGCTGATGGCCTCGATCAGCTCGCGGACCGAGCTGAAGGTGCCGCGGCGGATGGCTTGGCGGGTGATGATCCCGAAGAAGATCTCGACCATGTTCAGCCAGGATCCCGAGGTCGGGGTGAAGTGCAGGGTGATCCGCGGGTTGCGTGCCAGCCACGCCTTCACCGCGGGGTGCTTGTGGGTGGCGTAGTTGTCGCAGACCACGTGCAGCTTGACCCTCGGGTAGGCCTTGGCGACCTGTTTGAGGAACCGCAGGAACTCCTGGTGGCGGTGCCGGGGCAGGCACGCCTGCTCGACGCGCCCGGTGGCCACCTCCAGCGCGGCGAACAGGGTGGTGGTGCCGTGGCGGATGTAGTCGTGGGTCTGCTTCTCGGGGACCCCCGGCATGATCGGCAGGATCGGCGCGGTCCGATCCAGCGCCTGGACCTGTTGGGTCGGGGACGGGACGCCGTGCAGCGTTTCTGCTGTCGGTTTTCTCGTCCCCGCCCGCCGAACCCGGCGTGCGGGTTGTCCCCGCACCGGGCTCTCCACGTGTCCCGATGGATCAGTTGACCAGTTCCGAGACCTGCCCGACGAAGCCGACATCGTCGTGACCGGTGCGGCGGAAACGGGCTCCAGCCGGGTCGAGCACGTCGATGTTGAACGGCGTGGAGATCTGCGCCCCGCGGTAGCGGTAGCGCTCCACGCGCATCTTCGCCGGGTTGTAGAGGACCAGCTTGCCCTCACGGATCCGGTCGGCCCCGTAGAAGCGGCGACGGATCTGTTTCCACGTCAGGTGCGGGTGCTTCCGACGGATCCAGTAGATCATCCGCCACCAGGCATACCAGCCCAGGTAGGCGAAGGTCTGCTTGGACGCGCCGTAGCGGAAGTACGCAGCCCAGCCCCGCAGGATCGGGTTGATCTTCCGCAGCACCTGCCCCAGCCGCAGCGAGGTACCGGTCTTCGTGGCCTGCTTGATCTTGCGCATCACCCCGGCCAGTGCTTGCTTGGACGGGATGGTGAGCACCACCCGACGGCCGTCGCCCCGGCGCCGCCGCTGGATGCGGAAGCCCAGGAACACGAACCCGTCATCGATATGGGTGATGTGGGTCTTCTCCACCGAGAGGGTCATCTTCAGCTGTTGGGCCAACAACTCGCCGATCTGCGCCCGGATCGTCTCCGCGTCGGACTTGTTGCCGTGCACGAGCACGACGAAGTCGTCGGCGAAACGCACCAGCCGGTAGTTCGGCAGCCCCTTGCGACGGCGGTGTTGACGCCGCCACGGTGGGCTCATGTCCCGGTCCCAGACCTGCCGAAAATGCCGGTCCAGGACCGAGAGGTAGATGTTGGCCAGCAGCGGGGAAGCGACCCCACCTTGGGGCGTGCCGGTCAGGCTCGCCGCCAGCCCGCCGTGCTGTTCGACGACGCCGGCCCGCAGAAACGAGCGGACCAGGCGCAGCACCTTGCGGTCGGTGACACGCTCGGCGACCAGGCCCATCAGGACCTGGTGATCGACGTTGTCGAAACAGGCGGTGATGTCCCCTTCGACCACCCACTCGTAGGAGCGGCTGGTCAGCTGGTGGATCTCGGAGATGGCGTCCTGGGCCCGACGCCCGGGCCGATACCCGTAACTGGACGGGTAGAAGTCGACCTCGAAGATCGGTTCCAGGACCAGCTTGAGAGCCATCTGCGCGACCCGGTCCCGCAGCGTGGGTATCCCGAGCAAGCGCAGTTTCCCGCTCTTCTTCGGTATCGCCACCTGCCGGACCGGCAGCGCGGTGAACGTGGCGTCCCGCAGCGAGGAGCGCAGCTCCTCCAGGAACACCATCACCCCGATGTCCTCTTCGACGTGGCGGCGGGTGACCGCATCCACACCTGCTGTCCGGGCGCCCCGGTTGCCCGAGACCCGCTCCCACGCCACCAGCAAGGTGGCCTGGTCGCAGACCAAGTTGAACAGATCACCGAACCGCTTGTCCGGTTCGGCCCGTGCCCATCGGTGCAGCTTGCGTTGGTGATCGAGTACCCGACGCTCCGCCCAATACAGGGCCAGCTCGTCGATGCCGCCGTTATTCAACGACTCGCCGCCACCACCGCCGCTGCTGATCACGCTGCCGCCCTTCCCCATGCACGCAGCTTTCCCGCGCTCGGAGTACTACGGCGGCTCCGCCACGACCCGATGCCCACAGCGGGCGTCACGCCTGCCCACCGACCCGCAGGACACGGGTCGGACAGGGCGGCACCGGGACGTTTCCCACGTTCACTGATGTCCGTTACGACGGGTGTCGGCGTCCAGCTATACCCCGGCGGTATCGCCGCAGGCCGCACATCGCAGTCTTGGCCCGGGCCTCCCGCCGCCCAAATCACACAGACGACGGGAGCGGGTAGGTCAAAAGCCACGACCTGCCCAGCACCGCAAGCGATCCATCCACCAGGTTGAAGATCGCTGACGACTAACGGGGCTTCTGCCACTGATTCGGTTTCCCTACGCCTTCCCATCCTCGCTAGCGGGCACGAGCCGTCTGGTAGTTCCGACCCGCCCCTACATTGTCGAGGCTGCTCCCGGCCTCACCCCCGACCCGGGGATCGACCTGCCTCCAGCTTCAACCGGTCACCGCGATGACCAGCGGCGGGCCTCTCATCCCGCACGGCTTCCATCAGCGCCTCGTGGCGCACGCGACTTCTCGTCAACGCAGAGCACGACAGCCTTGTCCGGTGGGTTCAGGTACAACCCGACGACATCGCGGACCTTGGCCTCTAGTTCGGGATCTGTGGAGAACTTGAACGTCTCCACGCGCCAGGG
>JACDBJ010000517.1 GCA_013695005.1 Pseudonocardiales bacterium | reverse complement strand
GCATCGCCGTGGCCGGTCAGCTACCGGCGCTGCGCCTGGCGTTCACCTACTCCTCGGAGGTCCTCGCCGTCGTCGTGGCCGGCGGGATCATCACGCTCGTTGGTGCGCTGGACGACCGGTTCGAGCTCGACGCCATCACCAAGCTGGCCGGCCAGACGACGGCCGCCGGCGTGCTCGTGCTGTTCGGCGTGCAGTGGGCCGTGCTCTGGGTGCCGTGGGGCGGTGGCACGCAGGCGTCGGGCTCGGTCCTGCTGCTCGGCGGCGGGCAGGGCGCCATCCTGACGGTGGTGCTGACGCTGGCCCTGGTCAACGCGATGAACTTCGTCGACGGGCTGGACGGTCTCGCTGCCGGGATCGGCCTGGTCGCGGCGACGGCCACCTGCGCGTTCTCCGTCGGCCTGCTGCGCCAGACCGGCAACGACCCCTCCGCCTACTCCCCGGCGCTGATCGCCGCGGTGCTGGCCGGCGCGTGTCTCGGGTTCCTGCCGCACAACTTCAACCCGGCGCGCATTTTCATGGGCGACTCCGGGTCGATGCTGATCGGCGTCATGCTGGCCGCGGTCACGACCGGTGCGTCCGGACGGATCGACCTGTCCACCACCGACTTCCCGCGCGGGGTCCTCGGCCTGTTTGCGCCGCTGATCGTGCTGGCCGCGGTCGCGTTCGTGCCGCTGCTGGACCTGCTGATGGCGGTGGTCAGGCGTACCCGGGCCGGGTTGGACCCGTTCTCCCCGGACAAGATGCACCTGCACCACCGGTTGCTGCAGATCGGGCACTCGCACCGCAGGGTCGTACTGCTGATCTATCTATGGGCCGGTGTGCTCGCGTTCGGCGCGGTGGCGCTGGCCCTCGCGCAGGACTCGGCCGTCGTGCTGGCGGCCGTCGGGCTCGGTTTGGTGGTCGCGATCGTCGCCTCGGCAATGCCAAGGTTGCGAGTGCGTTAACAGCCGGATCCAGGCAGTTCGCCCTGGTCAGGGCGCGCGATCGACCGAGGCGGCGCTGTGGTAGCGTCGCCCTCGTTGGCCCCCAGGGCCGATGCGGACCCAGCATGGCCCCGACGGCGTGGTCTTGACAAGCCCGTTGCAACCCCGTCTGGGCAGAGATCCATGACGAGGAGCTGCCCTTGTGCGATCCCGGTACACGAACCGGAAAATCCGGCTGAGGGCAGCTCGAGTACATGGATGGCGACGGTCCCGGTACCAGCGACCTGATCACCATGGGCATAGCGCTGGCCGCCTGCCTGGTCGTCACCTTCGGGCTCGGCTGGCTGATCGACCTGCGGCTGGGCACCTTTCCCGGGTTTGCACTTGCCGGGTTCCTGCTGGGGATAGTCGCGGACGGCTTCTACGTCTATCGACAGTCCAAGAGGTTCATGTGAACCCGATGAGCGAGGTGGGCACGCGATGACAACCGCGACGCGCCCCTACCTCCCGCCCAACGTGCGGACCACCTTCCGGCGCTCGGCCATCGCGGCCGCGGTGATCGGCGCGGTTGCCCTGGCTGTCCTCGTCCCGCTCGGTTACGGCCTCTACGCGGTCTTCGGCTGTGTCGGCCTCGGCCTCGGCCTGTTCAACGCCCGGATGGTGGGGGCCGCGGCAGCTCGCTTCGCCGACGCGGGGGGCGCCGGCAAGGGCGCCTTGGCGTTTGCGGCACTAGCCCGGCTGGCCGTGTGCACCGTTATTGCGCTTGGCTGCGCGGTGTTGGTTCGGCCGGAGGGTCTCGGGGTGTTCGCCGGCCTGGCCGTCTTTCAGCTCGCCATGATCGTCGTGGCGGCGCTGCCCGTGATCAAGGAGCTGCGTCACTCGTGAGTACCGCCGTCCTCGCCGCCGAGACGATCACGATCGGCGAACACTGGGAAGTCCAGGTCTTCGGCGTCACGCTCAACATGGACACGATCCTCGCCACGCTGGTCGCCGGCGCCGTTGTGATCGTGCTCGGGTTGATGGTGGGCCGCCGGGCGAGCTCAGGCGTACCCGGCAGGCTCCAGCTGTTCTTCGAGACGATCAACGAGCAGATCACCGACCAGGTCCGGCAGAACCTTGGCCTGCGAACCGCGCCGTGGGTCGTGCCGCTGGCGTTCTGCCTGTTCCTGTTCATCCTGGCTGCGAACCTGCTGGCGATCCTGCCGACCGAGCACATCCTGCCGCCGCCGACCGCGGACGTGAACCTGGCCTACGCGCTGTCGCTGCTGGTGATCTTCTCGGTCTGGTTCACCGCGCTGAAGAACAGGCCACGGCAGTTCCTGGGTCACTTCGCCAAGCCGTACGCAATCATGCTCCCGTTCAACATCATCGAGGAGATCGCCAAGCCGATCTCCCTGTCGCTGCGGCTCTTCGGCAACATCGTGTCCGGCGTCATCATGATCGAACTGATCGGGCTCTTGCCGGCGTTTCTGCTGTGGGCACCGTTCACCGCCTGGAAGCTGTTCGACATCTTCATCGGGCTGCTCCAAGCGGTGATCTTCACCATCCTGACGATCATCTACTTCGGCCAGGCCCTGGGCGATGACGCCGAGGCCCACTGATGACCCAGATGCTCCCCAATCCACAGACCGGAAGAGAAACTGAAGGAGAGAAATGAGTCTCATCCAGTACCTCGCGCAGGGCGGCGGCGACCTCAGCAAGCCGATCCAGCTCGCTGGCGCCTTCATCGGCGGCGGCCTCGCACTGGCCGGGGGTGCCATCGGCGCCGCCATCGGTGACGGTCTGGCCGGTGGCCAGGTCATCGCCGGCGTGGCTCGCCAGCCGGAGGCCCGCGGCCGGCTGTTTGGCATCTTCCTGCTGGTGGTCGGCCTCGTCGAGGCCATGTACTTCATCAACCTGGCATTCATGGCGCTGTTCGTACTCGTCCTGGGCGTCGCCTGAGCTCTGCCGAGCGGAGTCTGATCATGACCGTTCTCGCCCAGGAAGAGACCACCAACTTCCTGCTTCCCAACGCGACGCTGATCGTCGAGCTACTGGCGTTCCTGCTGATCCTGTGGATCCTCAGGCGCTACGTGTGGCCACCGCTGCGAAAGGCCATGGACCAGCGCCAGGCGACGATCCGCAAGCAGCTCGAGGACGCCGAGGAGGCCGCCCGAAAGCTGAAGGCGGCCGAGGAGCGCTACCAGTCGGCGTTGTCCGAGGCGCGCACCGAGGCGGCCAAGATCCGTGACACCGCGCGGGCCGACGCGGACCGGCTCCGCGAGGAGCTTCGCGAGCAGGCGCTGGCCGAGGTGGCCCGGATCAAGCAGCGCGCCGATGAACAGCTGGCCAGCGAGCGGGATCAGGTCGTCCGCGAGCTGCGGGCCGAGATCGGTGGGCTGGCCGTCACCCTGGCCGAACGGATCATCGGCGAATCGCTCGACGACGACGACGCCCGCCGCGCCACCGTCGACCGCTTCCTGACCGACCTGGACGCGATGGCCGACGGGGCCGACGGCGACGGGGCCAAGGAAGACGGGGCCAAGGGCGACGGGGCAGCCAAGGGAGACGGGGCAGCCAAGTCGGTACCGGAGAAGTCGGGCACCGGAGGCAGCGGCTGATGGCCGTGGTGATGCAGGCGGCCAGCCGCGACGCGCTCGCGGCGGCCGACGCTCGGCTGGACGACTACGTCGACAAGGCCAAGCCGAAGGACCTGGAGCGCCTCGGGGACGAGCTGTTCGCCGTCATGCGCCTGGTGCACGACGAGCCGACCCTGCGCCGCCACCTCGCCGACCCATCGGTACCCCAGACAGCGCGCCGGGCGCTCGTCGACTCGGTGCTGAAGGACAAGGTCAACAAGCAGACGCTGGACTTCGTCGCCGAGCTGGTATCCGCACGGTGGTCGCGGCCGGTCGACCTGGTCGAGGCGCTGGAGGTGCTGGCACGGCGGGCCACCCTCGGGGTGGCGGAGAAGGACGGCAGCCTCGACGACGTCGAGGACGAGCTGTTTCGGTTCGGCCGCATCCTGGCCGGCAACCCGGAGCTGCGGGCGTTGCTCGCCGACCCGGCCGCGGAGCCAGACGACCGCGTCCGGCTGCTGACCGAGCTGCTCGCCGACAAGGTCTCGCCGGTGACGCTGCGGCTGCTCACCAACACCGCGCAGACCCCGCGCGGCCGCCACCTCGACGTCGCATCCGAGGAGCTCGCCGAGCTGGCCGCCCTGCGCCGCGACCGCTACGTCGCGCACGTCACCGCCCCGGTGGCGTTGACCAGCGAGCAGGAGAACCGGCTGGTCGAGCTGCTCACCAGGCTCTACGGCCGCCCGATCTCCCTGCAGATCGAGCTCGAACCCGAGCTGCTCGGCGGCCTCGTCGTGCGCGTCGGCGGCGAGCTGATGGACGGAAGCGTGCTCAGCCGGCTGGCCGCGGCCCGCCGCAGGTTGCCCAGCTGATTCAAGAAGATACTTAGAGAGCAGGAGAAATGGCCGAGCTGACGATCTCCCCAGACGAGATCCGGAGCGCGATCGAGAGCTACGTCTCGTCGCTGAAGACCGAGACCTCGCGCGAGGAGGTAGGCACCGTCACAGACACCGGTGACGGCATCGCGCACGTCGAGGGGCTGCCCTCGGTGATGACCAACGAGCTGCTGGAGTTCCCCGGCGGCGTCATGGGTGTCGCGCTGAACCTCGACGTCCGTGAGATCGGCGCCGTCATCCTCGGCGACTACGCCGGTATCGAAGAGGGCCAGCAGGTCAAGCGCACCGGCGACATCCTCTCCGTCCCGGTCGGCGACGGCTTCCTCGGCCGGGTCATCGACCCGCTCGGCAAGCCCATCGACGGTCTCGGCGACATCGAGGCCGAGGACAGCCGCATCCTCGAGCTGCAGGCGGCGTCGGTGGTGCAGCGCCAGGGCGTCAAGGAGCCGTTGCAGACCGGCATCAAGGCCATCGACTCGATGACGCCGATCGGCCGTGGCCAGCGTCAGCTGATCATCGGTGACCGCAAGACCGGCAAGACCGCGGTCTGCGTCGACACGATCATCAACCAGAAGCAGAACTGGGACAGCGGCGACGAGAAGCTGCAGGTGCGCTGCGTCTACGTGGCGATCGGGCAGAAGGGCTCGACGATCTCCTCGGTGCGCCAGGCCCTCGAGGACGCCGGAGCGCTGGCGTACACCACGATCGTCGCCTCGCCGGCCTCGGACCCGGCAGGCTTCAAGTGGCTCGCGCCCTACACCGGCAGCTCCATCGGCCAGCACTGGATGTACCAGGGCAAGCACGTCCTGATCGTGTTCGACGACCTGTCCAAGCAGGCCGAGGCCTACCGCGCGATCTCGCTGCTGCTGCGCCGTCCACCCGGCCGTGAGGCCTACCCGGGCGACGTCTTCTACCTGCACTCCCGGCTGCTGGAGCGCTGCGCGAAGCTCAGCGACGAGCTCGGTGCCGGCTCCATGACCGGGCTGCCGATCATCGAGACCAAGGCCAACGACATCTCGGCCTACATCCCCACCAACGTCATCTCGATCACCGACGGCCAGTGCTTCCTGGAGGCCGACCTGTTCAACCAGGGCGTGCGACCGGCGATCAACGTGGGTGTCTCGGTCTCCCGGGTCGGCGGTGACGCGCAGATCAAGGCGATGAAGCAGGTCGCCGGCTCGCTGCGGCTGGACCTTTCGCAGTACCGCGAGCTGGAGGCGTTCGCCGCGTTCGGCTCGGACCTCGACCCGACCTCGCGCGCCTCGCTGGAGCGTGGCGCCCGGCTGGTCGAGCTGCTCAAGCAGCCCCAGTTCTCGCCGGTGCCCGTCGAGGAGCAGGTCGTCTCGATCTTCCTCGGCACCAAGGGGTACCTGGACTCGGTGCCGGTGGAGGACGTGGCGCGCTTCGAGAGCGAGCTGCTGGACCACATGCGGCGCAACCAGGAGGGCGTCCTCACCGAGATCCGCGAGAGCGGGCTGCTGACCGACGACACCGCCGAGCGGCTGGTGAAGGCCGTCGAGGAGTTCAAGCGGCAGTTCACCGCATCCGACGGCTCGTCGGTGGTCAAGGAGGCCAAGGCCGACGCGATCGACGAGGACGAGACCACCCGCGAGACGGTCAAGGTCAAGCGGCCCGCACCGGCGAAGAAGTCGGAGTAGCCGATGGCAGCACAGCTGCGAGTCCTGCGGCGGCGGATCCGGTCGACCCAGTCGATCAAGAAAATCACCCGGGCGATGGAGCTCATCGCCACCTCCCGCATCGCCAAGGCGCGGGCCCGGGTCGAAGCGTCCAAGCCCTACGCCGAAGAGATGACCAGGGTGCTCACCGAGCTGGCCAACGCCTCCGCGCTGGACCACCCGCTGCTGGTCGAGCGCGAGGAGCCCAAGCGGGCCGCCGTGCTCGTGGTAACCAGCGACCGCGGCCAGGCCGGCGGCTACAACTCCAACGCGCTTCGCACCTGCGAGGAGCTGCAGGAGCTGCTGCGCCAGCAGGGCAAGCAGCCGGTGCTCTACGTCATCGGCCGCAAGGGCGTGAACTACTACAGGTTCCGCCGCCGCGAGGTGGAGGAGTCGTGGACCGGGTTCTCCGAACAGCCGACCTATGAGGACGCCAAGCGGGCCGCCGACACGCTGGTGGCCGCGTTCATGGCCGGCGGTGACGACACCGCCGAGGGACCGGGTGAGGACGATATCCACGGAGTGGACGAGCTGCACCTGGTCTACACCGAGTTCCGCAGCATGTTGACCCAGGTACCGCAGGCCAGGCGAATGGCCCCGCTGGAGGTCGAGTACGTCGAGGAAGAGGCAAGCGACGCGGAGCGCAGCGTGCACAACCGGCTGTACTCCTTCGAGCCTGACCCCGACACGCTCTTCGACGCCCTGCTCCCGCGCTACATCAGCGCGCGGCTCTATTCGGCGCTGCTGGAGTCGGCCGCGTCGGAGTCGGCTAACCGGCAGCGGGCGATGAAGGCTGCCACCGACAACGCGAACGACCTCATCAAGAGCCTGACCCTGGAGGCCAACCAGGCCCGCCAGGCCCAGATCACCCAAGAGATCAGTGAGATCGTCGGTGGCGCCGACGCTCTCGTTGCCGCAGGAAGTGATGCGTGAGATGACTGCCAGCACCCAAGAAGACGGCACCCAAACGACCACCGCGACCAGTACCGGCCGCGTCGTCCGGGTGACCGGGCCGGTCGTCGACGCCGAGTTCCCGGCCGGTTCCGTGCCGGAGCTCTACAACGCCCTGACCGCCGAGGTGACCTTCGGCGACCTGGCCAAGACGCTCACCCTGGAGGTCGCCCAGCACCTGGGCGACAACCTGGTGCGCACCATCTCGATGCAGCCGACCGACGGGCTGGTCCGGGGTGCCGAGGTGACCGACACCGGGTCGTCGATCTCGGTGCCGGTGGGCGACCAGGTAAAGGGGCACGTGTTCAACGTGCTGGGCGAATGCCTCGACGACCCTGACCTCGAGCTCACCGGCGAGAGGTGGGGCATCCACCGCAAGGCGCCGCGGTTCGACCAGCTCGAAGGCCGCACCGAGATGCTGGAGACCGGCATCAAGGTCATCGACCTGCTCACCCCTTACGTCCAGGGCGGCAAGATCGGCCTGTTCGGCGGCGCCGGCGTTGGCAAGACGGTGCTCATCCAGGAAATGATCACCCGTGTCGCCAAGAACTTCGGTGGCACCTCGGTGTTCGCCGGCGTCGGTGAGCGCACCCG
>JACDBJ010000513.1 GCA_013695005.1 Pseudonocardiales bacterium | reverse complement strand
GGGCCAGAGCCTCGCGGGGGAGCTCGATCGCCGCGGCGTTGGGCGAGACGACGGTTCGCTCGCCGTCGCGTTCCCGGATGGCGACCGCGCTGACCGGCGGCGGCTCGGAGCGGTGCGTCAGCAGGTCGTGCAGTTCGACGCCATGGCGCTCCAGGTCGTCGCGAATCAGCGCGGCGAGCGGATGCGAGCCGACCACGGTCACCAGCCGCGCGCGGCCACCCAGGTACGCGGCGGTGACCGCGGCGTTCGCTGCCGGCCCGCCCGCGGCGAGCTGCACTCCGTCGGATTGCACCTTCTCGCCCGGGTCGGGCAAATCGGCCACCCGCTGGACCAGGTCGAGCGTGGTCAGCCCAACGGTCACGAGGACGGAGCGGCGCACCCGGGAAGTGTGGCAGTCTCGATCGTGTGACTGAGCCGCTGCGGATCGGCACCGCTGAGCGGCAGGCCGCGATCAACGCCCTGGACGAGCACCTGGCGGCCGGCCGGCTGGGCATCGAGGAGTACGCGGAGCGCAGCGCCACCGCCGCCAACGCCGTCCTCGCCTCGGAACTGCGCGCATTGTTCACCGACCTTCCGCCGCCGCACCCCGATCTGCCGGGGCCGCCGGTCGCGGCTGCCGAGCCACGCGGCGCGCAGCCGTCGGTGCAGCAGGGCACGGTGCTCGGTCGGTGGGGGCCGAAGATCATGCTCGTGGTGCCGCTCGTGGCGGTCGGACTGTTCCTGCTGACCCGGACCTGGTTCTGGTTCCTGCTGATCCCGGTGGCGGCGGTGCTGTTCTACGGCGGCGACCGCGGCCAGCAACGCTGACCGACGCGCTCAGAGCAGTTCGAGCAGGAACGGCAGCTCAGAGGGGTCGTACCAGGCCAGCTCGTGGTCCTCGGCGTCGCCGAGCACGAACTCAGCGTCGGTGTCGCCGAGGTCGGCGGCGTCCACCACCGCGGCGGCGGCGGTGACGGCGGCGGCCGCCTCGGCCGTGTCGACGTGCACGGCGACGACGGACTCCAGCGGCAGCGGCCCGGACAGCCGGACCGCACCGTCGTCGAGGTCCGGACGCGGCGTCACCCCGTCGACCTCGGCGGTCACCACCACCCGGCGCGGCTCGGGTCCGCCGGCCTGTTCGAGCGCGATCAGCCGCAACGAGGCGCGCGCCGCCTCGGCCATCGCGGAGTACTCCAGCTCCTCCTCGGTGCCCGCGACGTAGTTCTCCCGCAGCCGGGGCGTCAGGGCGAAGGCGGTCAGGCTGGCCGGTTCGAGCCGCCCGTCGGACAACATCTGGTGCAGCATCGTCAGCGTCGCCGGGACGTACACCCGCATGGAACCCATCTGCCCGACCCCGCTCAGCCGACGGTGCCGAGCAGCTCGTCCAGCGACTCGGAGATCATCCCGGCGAGGACGTCGATGTCGGGCATGGCGTCGCGGTCGGCGTTGAAGCCGTAGAACACCCCGCCGTCATAGGACGTCAGGCCGATGGCCATCGCCTGGCCCTTGGCCAGCGGCACCACGGGGAACATCTCCAACATCCTCGCCCCCGCCGCGTACAGCGGGAACTGCGGCCCCGGCACGTTGGTGACCAACACGTTGAAGAACCGCTTGGAGAACCCGCTGGCGGCGCGCGCGCCCAGCGCGTGCAACGTCGGCGGGGCGAACCCGCCGATCCGAACCAGCGTGTCCGCGCCGACCGACTGGCCGTTGGCGGTGTGCTCGCGCATCGCGTGGCTGACCTGGTGCAGCCGCACCACGGCGTTGGGCTCCCCGACCGGCAGGTCGACCAGGAACGACGACACCCTGTTGCCCAGCGTCGCGTCGGCAGCCGAGCTGGGGACGTCGGCCTCGCCACGCACCGACAGCGGCACCAGCGCCCGCACGGCGCTGGATGCCGAGACGGCCTCGCCGCGGGAGAGCAGCCAGTCGCGCAATGCGCCGGCGACGACGGTGAGCACGACGTCGTTGACCGTGCAGTCGTGCGCGCTACGCACCAGCCGGTAGTCCTCCAGCTGCGTGCGGGCCACCGCGAAGCGGCGCTGGGTGGAGATCTCGACGTTCAGCGGGCTGCCCGGAGCCTTGCGGGCCGCCGTGCGAGCAACGGAGAACAGCTGGCCCACGCCAGCGACCACCTTGCCGACGGTCGCGGCCGCATCGCCCGCGGCGGCTCGCACATTGTCGACCAGCTCCCCGGGACGGGCGACCATCTCGCCCACCGCGTCGAGCACCAGCTTGGCCGGTCCCGGATCACGCTCCGGGATCCAGTACTCCTCCGCGCTGGGCCGTGGGGTCGGCGAGACGTCCAGGATGACCTGGCCGATGTCGATGGTGGTGATCCCGTCGACCATCGCCTGGTGAGTCTTGGTGAGCACCGCGGTGCGCCCCTTGGCGAGGCCCTCGATGAGGTACATCTCCCACAGGGGGCTGGTGTGGTCCAGCGGCCGCGACATCAACCGCGCGACGAGCTCGTGCAGGGCGGTCTCGGACCCCGGCTTGGGTAGCGCCGAGCGCCGGACATGGTAGTTGACGTCGAAGTCCGGGTCGTCGACCCACACGGGGCGGGCGATACCGGCCGGGATGTGGCGCACCTTCTGCCGGTAGCGCGGCACGAGCGCGATCCGCTGCTCGATCAGCTCCACCAGCCGGTCGTAGTCGAACCCGGTCTTCGGCCGGCGGAAGATCGCCAGCCCGCCGACGTGCATGGGCGTCGTCGGCTGCTCGAGGTACAGGAACGAGGCGTCCAGCGCCGAGAGCCGATCCGCCATGAGCCGAGCCTACGACGCTCGTGCCATCCTGACCGTCGTGGCGGCGCGCAGTCCGAAGGACACCTTCATCACGGTCTACGGCCGCAAGCCGGTGCTGGAGGCCCTCGGCGATCCCCGCCTGACCGTCGACAAGGTGATCGTCGCCGACAACGCCCGCGGCGAGTCGTTGCGGACGATCCTCGACGCGGCGGGGCGCGGCGGTGTGCCGGTGCAGCGGGCCAGCGCGCACCGGGTCAAGGTGCTCGCCGGCAACGGGCGGCACGACCAGGGGGTGCTGGCCGACGTGGTGGCGCCGCGGATGACGCCGTTGGCCGACTACCTCGACGCTCTGGACCCCGGGGCGGCCGCCGCGCTGCTGGTGCTGGATCGGGTGACCAATCCGGCCAACGTCGGGATGGTGCTGCGCAGCGCGACCGCCGCCGGGCTGGACGGCGTGCTGCTGCCCCGGCGCGGGTCGCCGGCGATCGACCCGCTGGTGATCAAGGCGTCGGCCGGGGTGGCGTTCCATGCGCCGGTGCTGCGGGCGGCCACCGCGGAAGAGGGTTGCGCGGCGCTGCGGGCCGCCGG
>JACDBJ010000483.1 GCA_013695005.1 Pseudonocardiales bacterium | reverse complement strand
CCCCGGCGAACGTGCCGTCCACGTGGAGCGATCGACCTCGACCCCGGCGCCGCGCAACCTCAGCACCAGGTGCCACAGACCGAACGCGCCGAACGCCACGATGAACGGCCCGAGGATCCACACCGCGACGCTCGACGGATTGCGGACGATGCCGACCAGGTCCGCCGTACCGACCACAAGGCAGCAGAAGGCGACCAGGTCGTCCCAGTCACCGAACTTCGGGCGCAGCTCGACGACCGCACCCCGACTACGGATGACGAACCGACCAACCGCGATCTGCGCCTCCTCGCCCGAGCGGTTAACCACGATGTCCCATCGCGGCCCGGCGGCCGTCAGCCGAGGGTGAAGGGGTCGCGGGTGCCGGCGGTGAGCTCCACCCAAACCGACTTGTTCTCGGTGTACTCGTTCACGGCGTCGATGCCGTTCTCCCGGCCCAGCCCGCTGGCGCCGAAGCCACCGAACGGCACGCTCGGAGCCACCACCCGGTAGGCGTTGATCCACACCGTGCCGGCCCGCAGCTTCGCCGCGACCCGGTGCGCGCGGTGCACGTCCTTGGTCCACACCGCCCCGGCCAGCCCGTACGGGGTGTCGTTGGCGAGCTTGAGCGCCTCGGCCTCGTCGGTGAACGTGTACGCGGAGAGGACAGGGCCGAACACCTCCTCCCGGACGACGGTCGACTCCGGGGTGACCCCGGTCAGCACCGTCGGCTGGACGAAGTACCCGCCGAGGCCCTCGTCGGCTGCCCCGCCGTAGGCGACGGTCGCGCCCTCCTGCTGCGCCGTGCGCAGGTAACCGAGCACCTTCTCGTACTGCTGGGCGTTCGCGACCGGCCCCATCTCCGTCGCCGGGTCGTTCGGGTCGCCGAGCTTGATCCGCCCCGCCCGCTCGGCCACCAGCCGCACCAGCTCGTCGTGGACCTCGGCGTGCACGATCAGCCGGCTGCCAGCCATGCACGTCTGCCCGGTCGCGGCGAACACGCCGGCGACGATCCCGTTGGCGGCCGCCGCAAGGTCGGCGTCGGGGAACACGATCTGCGGCGACTTCCCGCCGAGCTCGAGGGTGACCTTGTTGATGTTCTCCGCGGCCGCCTTGGCGACGGCTCGCCCGGTGGCCGTCGACCCGGTGAACGCCACCTTGTCTACGCCTGGGTGCGAGGCCAGCGCCGCCCCGGTCTCCCGGGACAGCCCGGTAACGACGTTGATCACGCCGGGCGGGAAGCGGGCGAGGTCGGCGAGCTCGGCGAACCCCAGCGTCGAGGCAGGGGAGTGCTCCGACGGCTTGACCACGACCGTGCAGCCGGCCGCCAGCGCGGGCGCGAGCTTCCAGGTCATCAGCAGCAGCGGGGAGTTCCACGGCGTGATCGCCGCGACGACGCCGACCGGCTCACGGCGGGTGTAGACCAGGTAGTTCGGGTTCGGCGCCGGGATCTGGCGGCCTTCCAGCTTGTCGGCCAGCCCCGCGTAGTAGTGGTACCAGCCGCCGAGCCCGTTGAGCTGCCCGATCATCTCCCGGTACAGCTTCCCGGAGTCGTTCACCTCCAGCGTGGCAAGCCGCTGCGCGTTCTCGCTGATCAGGTCACCGAGCCGGTGCATCAGAGCCGCCCTGGCGAAGCCCGTGAGCGCCCCCCACTCGCCCTCCAGCGCCGCCCGCGCCGCCGCGACCGCGGCATCGACGTCCTCCGGCCCCGCGTCGGGCACCACGGCCCAGGGCCGGCCGGTGTACGGGTTCTGGGTTTCGAACGTCTTACCCGAGATCGCGTCGACGGCCTTGCCGCCGATCGTCATCCGGAACTGCTCGAGTGCTGCCATCACGACTCCAGTGCGCCGCCGTAGAGCATGACGTCACGACTGTCCAACATAGGCCGGATGCGGTCCCGCGCGATCTCAAGAAAATGCACGGACTCGACATGCGCGTCGAACGCCGCCCTGTCGCGGTACTGCTCGAACAGCACGAACTCGCGGGGGTCCTCGCTGGCCCGGTGGGCCGTGAACGCCTCGCAGCCGGGCTCGGCCTGCACCAGCGGCGCGTACTCGGCGAGGAGTTGGGCGACGGTGTCGTCGTTGCCCTCCTGCGCGCGGTAGTGGGCGACGACGACAACGCTCTGCTCGCTCATGCTGACCTCCAAGGGTCGGAATCCCGAAGGCGCCCGCTGCGCTCACTCGTCAACGGTGGCGGGGTCGTAGCCGAGCAGCTCGGTCAGGACCTGCCGGGTGTGCTCGCCACGGGCGGGCCGTTGCGCGGTGCGGGCATGCCCGGCGCGTCGACGCCAGCCGGCGGCGCGGGACGACGCTTCTGCAGCTCGATGAGCCAGTCGGTGCCGAACACCATCGCCTCCAGCACGACGATCAGCCCAGCGGCCGCGAGGGCGCCGAAAGCCAGCCAGAGGCTCTCGGCCAACACGCACAGCACGGCGACGACGACGAGGGCGACCACCGGGAACCAGGCCACGGGATCGACCCGATGCACCCACCCCGGCAGCCGCAGCTTCTCAGCCAGGGTTCTCATAGGTGGTGTATCGCCTGGTCACCGCGGTTTGTTAGTCACGGGCCGGGCAGGGGCTGACGTGAGTGACCAGAATGGGCCGGCGGTCGGTCGGCGGTCGCCGTCGCGAGAGGGAACCTGAGCATGAGCGATGCTGCAGCTGTGACAGAGATGCGCCTCATCGTCACCGCACGCGACTACGACGCGGCGCTGCGGTTCTATCGCGACGCGCTGGGCCTACGTGAGCACTCGGAGTTCGTCTCCGACGGCGGGGGGCACGTCACCATCCTCGAGGCCGGACGGGCCACGCTCGAGATCACCGACGAGCGCAACGCCCAGTTCGTCGACGACGTGGAGGTCGGCCGCCGGGTCGGGGGGCACCTCCGGGTGGCGTTCGAGGTGCCCGACGCGGCGGCGGCAACCCGCAAGCTGGTCGAGGCCGGCGCCGACCTGGTCGCCGAGCCGACCGAGACGCCGTGGGGTTCCCTCAACTCCAGGTTGGAGGCGCCGGCCGGCCTGCAGCTGACGCTGTTCGGCCCTGGCCCGGCTTAGCCAGCCCCGGCGCGATGAGACGAATCGACGTCGCGGAGCGTCGGGCCCGGCTCGGGTCCCGCCACCGCCTTGCTCCCCAGCGCAAGGCCGACGACCCGATCGAGGTCGCGCGCTCGATGGTCGCGCTGCACAGCACGGACGCCGCGACGGTCTACCTGGCGGCGCTGGCGCGGATGCGGTCCGCCAGCCTCGACGACATCGGTGCGGCGCTCTACGAGCAGCGCAGCATGGTCAGGGTGATGGGCATGCGCCGGACTGTGTTCGCGGTGCCGGTCGAGCTGATGCCGGTCATGGTCGCCGCATGCGGCCAGGCGGTCGCCGCCCGCGAGCGAGCAAGGCTCCTCGTGCAGCTGGCGGACGTGACGGACGGGCAGGACGTCGAAAGCTGGCTCGAGCTCGCGGAAGCCGCCGCGCTGGCTGGGCTCGCGGTGCGCGGCGAGGCCAGGGCCACCGAGCTGGCCGGGGAGGACCCGCGGCTGGACACCGAGCTCGTCATGAACGTGGGCAAGGCGTACGAGGGGCGGCAGAAGGTCGCCAGCCGGGTGCTGACCGTCCTCGCCGCGGAGGGCCGGATCGTCCGGTCGCGGCCGGTCGGGACGTGGCGCTCCAGCCAGTACCGCTGGTGCCTCACCGAGCGCTGGATCCCCGAGCCGCAGCGGGAGTGGTCCACGGAGCAGGCGCAGGTGGAGCTGGCCTGGCGGTGGCTGGCGTCCTTCGGACCGGCGACCGTCGAGGACTTCCGCTGGTGGAGCGGCCTGCCCGCCGGCGCCGTGAAGAAGGCGTTTGCGCAGCTCGACCTCGCCGAGGTGGACCTCGACGGCACGCCCGGCATCGTCCTCGCTGACGACCTCGACCCGGTGCCGGCCGAGGAACCGTGGGTCGCCCTACTCCCTGCCCTCGACTCGACGCCGATGGGTTGGAAGCACCGCGACTGGTACCTCGGCGAGCACGGGCCCCGGCTGTTCGACAGCACCGGGAACGTCGGTCCGACGATCTGGTGTGACGGCCGCATCGTCGGCGGCTGGGCGCAGCACAAGAGCGGCGAGATCGTGCTGACACTGCTGGAGGACGTCGGCTCCGACACGGCGGATGCGATCGCGACGACCGCTGGGGAGCTGGCCGAGCACGTCGGTGCGGTCCGGCTGGCGCCCCGTGGTCGAGGGTTGTCCGGGTTCGAGCAGGAGCTCTCCAGCCAAGCGTCGGTTACGACATCGACGGGGACGGCGGGCGGGTCACCAGCTCGCTGAGGTAGATCTGCTCGCCGAGCTGGTCCATCAGCCCGAGGTTGGTCTCGAGGAAGTCGATGTGCTTCTCCTCGTCGGCCAGGATCTCCTCGAACAGGTTCGCGGTGGTGATGTCGCCCTTGTCGCGGCACATCGCGATACCAGGGCGCAACCGCTCGACCACCTCAAGCTCGACGGCCATGTCGGCCTCGAACTGCTCACGGATCGTCTGCCCGATCCGCAGGGTGAACAGCCGCTGGTAGTTCGGCAGGCCCTCCAGGAACAGGATCCGCTCGGTGATCCGTTCGGCGTGGCGCATCTCCTCGATCGACTCTTCGCGGGTGTGCTCGGCGAGCTTGGTGAATCCCCAGTTCGCCTGCATCTGCGCGTGCAGGAAGTACTGGCTTATCGCCGTCAGCTCGCTCGTGAGCTGCTCGTTGAGCAGTGCAATGACTTCCGGATCGCCACGCATTAAGGCCTGACCTCTCGCTGGGGAACGATGCCGCGCAGGCTACCGGGCAGGACTGCTCGGAACGACGCTGGTCACCCGGCCGGGGACCAGGTCACGCCGTGGACCGCAGGTCGGCAACTTGAGCGGAGCTGAGCATCACGGCCAACCGGTCGTGGCAGGAGCCACAACCGGTGCCGGCCGAGCACTGGTCGCCGAGTTCCTCGACGCTGCGCGCACCGGTGCGGATGCACTCGTGAACCTCTGCCTCGGGTACGGCAGCACAGATGCATACGTACATGACCGATTCCTCGCTAGGTCCGAGTCAAGCCTTAGTTAGGCAAGGCTATACTCCCAGCCGCCGCCGGCCATGGCAAGGCCTACTCAGTCCAGTTGGATGACCGAGAGCGTGTTACCCGCTGGATCCTTGAACCAGGCGATGGTCGGCCCGTTGTCGCGCATGATCCCCTTCTCGTCCCCGACCGGGTACTTCTCGAACTCGACCCCACGCGACGTGAGCTCGTCGACGGCGGCGTCGACGTCGTCGACGGGGAAGTTCAGGATCGTGAAGGTGGCCGGCGTGTGGTCCGGCTTCGGGTAGACCAGCGTCGGGCGGTCACCGGCGACGTGCAGCGTCAGCATCCCGTTGTCCTCCGTGACGCGAAGACCGAGCGTGTCGGCGTAGAACTGCTTGGCCTTCGGGATGTCGTCCACGGAGAAGCCGCTGAACGCCTTGGTCTTCTCGAACATGGTGCCTCCTTGCTCCGGGACCCCCTGTGGGCGCCTCTCTTCATGGACGTAGAAGCTGCGGAGCTCGATTCGACATCCTGCTCCGACGATGTCGAGATCGTTTGCCCAGCTTCTACGTCACATACGACAGCACCCGGAAGGAGAAGCCAATGTTCGACATCACGCCGGCGACTGGCTGCTGAAGCTTCTGCTCATCCCCGTCATAGTCGGCATCTGGCACTGAGCCGTGGAGGCACCGATGAAGTACCTGATCCTGATCCACAGCAACCCGAAGTCGCTCGCCGTCTGGGAGCAGCTGTCCGACGAGCAGCGCATGGAGTTCGGGCGTGGGCACCTCGCGCTGACCGACGAGCTTGCCGCATCCGGGGAGCTGATCGCGTCCGAAGGCCTCGCGGACCCGTCACTGGCCAAGCGGGTGTCGGTGCGCGAGGGTCAGACGATGACCAGCGACGGGCCGTTCGCCGAGGTCAAGGAGCACCTCGCCGGCTTCTACCTGATCGAGTGCGACAGCATCGAGCGGGCGATCGAGTGGGCGGCCCGGATGCCGGACGCCGCCTATGGCGAGGTCGAGGTACGGCCGGTGCCGGACATGAGTGGCTGGGAGCTGTGACCCGAGCGAGCGAGCTGGAGGGGGTGCTGCGCGAGCTTTCGCCGCAGGTCCTCAGCGCGCTCGTGCGGCGCTACGGCGGATTCGACGCGTGCGAGGACGCCGTGCAGGAGGCCCTGCTCGCGGCCTCGCTGCAGTGGCCGGCGGAGGGGTTGCCGGACAACCCGAAGGCGTGGTTGATCACCACCGCGTCCCGCCGGCGGATCGAGCTGTGGCGCAACGAGTCGGCGCGGCTGCGCCGCGAGGAAGCCGCCGCATCACTGGCGGCACTGACCCCTGGGACCAGCCCGGCAGTCGACGACACGCTCACCCTGCTGTTGCTGTGCTCACCCGGAGCTGACGACGGTCTCCCAGGTCGCCCTGACGCTGCGCGCCGTCGGCGGGTTGACCACCGCCGAGATCGCCCGTGCGTTCGAGCGGGAGGTGGCAGCGGCAGCGTTCAGCCACGGCCCGGCCCGCAGATCAGTGGGTGCGTGGGCTGGCTGCGCGGTCTGCGATGTCTGCCGCTGCGGAACAGGACTCTCAGTAGCGTGGCGATCACGCCACGGGACGTTATGGACGATCTTCGGCGCTATCGGGGACAGCGCGACCCCCGTCGTCGAGGGGGACAAACTGTCCCCTCCTGTCAGGCCGGGACGCCGAGCTTGTCGGCCAGTCCGGCCGCCTCGCGGCGGATCGTGGCCGGGCCGCGGTCGCGCAGCTCGGGCAGCACCTTGCGGGCGAACAGGTTGAACCGGGCGGTGTCCGGTGACTCGTCATAGGCCCGGCCCAGCAGGTGCACGGTGGCCACCGGCTCGCGGCGCAGCGAGTGCGCCCGGGCGGCCTCGGTCAGGTGGAAGCTGCGGCGGGTGGCTGAGGGCACCGCGGCCAGGTCCAGCCGGTCGGCGGCCTCGACCGCGTCACCGGCGCGCATCAGGTCGGTGTGCTGGGGGGTGCATTATTTTACGGCGCCGGCGCGCATCGCCAGCAACATCATCTGGGTGCGGTCATTCGTGGTGAGCCGGTGGCCGGTTCGGCGTAGGTGGCTCTTGATGTTGTGGGGGGAGACTCCCAGTGATCGGGCGATCCGGGTGTTGGTTTCGCCGTCGGCGACGTGTTGGAGGATTTCGATTTCCCGGCGGCTCAGCGTGCAGGGCTGTCCCTTCGTGTCCAGGACGGTGAATGTTTGGGGGCTGGGTGCTGGCTGGTCTGCGTGGTCGGGTGATCCTGGTTCGTCGATGGCGCTGGTGGTGTCGCTGCGGTGGGTGGCGTGCTGGCCCGGGGGAGTGAGGGGCTGGGGTGGTGTTGGAGGGTGCTCGAACAGGTAGCCGCCGGCGCCGGCGTTAAGTGCCGCTTGGACGGGCTCGGTGGTGGGGTCGCCGACGACGATGGTCCCGTGTTTCCAGGTCAGAGCCAAGAGCGGTGAGGGCGGCGGGAAGCGGCGAGGCACCGCGGCCGGGGGGTGTGCCGGATGGTCAGCGCAGAGGGGCCGCCACCCCAGGCGCGGGTGCCAGTGTCCGCGGGCGGTGCGTGTTCATCACCTATGGTGCTGGTCGTGGCCGTTGGTGGCGTGGGTGTTGGTGGCGTGGCTGTTGGTGGCGTGGCCGGCAGCGGTGTGGGGGCCACCTGGTCAGGTGATGCCGACGCGGCGGATACAGCGGTCTGGGAGCGGCGCGCAGTGGTGGTGTTGCTCGCGGTACCCGCGCAGATGCTGGGTGTGGTGCCATCGACAATGTTGATGGTCATCATCCTTCGGTGCAGGCGGGGCTGTCGGGTTGCGCCTTCACGGGCCTCGGTGCTGGCTGTCGGCGTTCTTCGAGACCCGGCCACCCCGTCGATGGTGGCTGCCGAGCGCCTCGGGATTTTTGAGATATCTGGACGCCCGGGCGGAGACATCGCCAGGAGTGTGATCGGCCACGTCCGAGCCCGCCTGTCACCGCCGCCGTCCACGGCACGCCGGGTTGTCGGTGGACAGCGCCGATTGACCCGCGCGCAGCGCGGATCACCGCAGCCGGACACCACCCCGTCGGTCGAGTGAACATCGCGGGCGCGCGCTCGTCGCTCCGGCATGCGCATCTCAGCGACGTGCAGTGACCCACTGCGTGTGGTGACGGTTCGTCGTGGTGGTTACTCGATCGTCAGTCTCGGACCAGGCGCAGCCGGGGTGTGGGGGTCGCCGATGTGGCCGCGTTCGCGCCGCAGGTGAGAATTGTGATCACATCGAGCAGGACCCAGCAGTGGTCCTCGGCGGGGCTGTCGGAGTCGAGGTGGAGCAGCCAGCGTCGCGTCGTGGTGTCGAGTCGCGCGACGGTGTCGTGCAGCGGCTGGTAGGACACGGCGATCAGGGGGTGTAGCCGATTGATCAGGGTCTGGGCGGAGGCTGGGCTGTGCATGGCCCGGCCAGGCCTGGGCCGGGGTGAGGGGATGCCGTGGGGTGTGAGCTGCACGTCGGAGCTCCTTTCGCGTCGGGCACGGCGCTGGCTGCGCGGGGTCCGGGCGGCGCGACAGCACTGGGCGGGGTTCCGTCAGGGGGTCCGACGGGCGGGAATGGACTGCTCCTGGGTATCCGCCGCAGCCGGGGTCGACGTTTCACCCCCCGTCGCAATACAGCCGATCAGCTCAAGAACGCTGCAGCGATGTCGGCGCAGAGTCACTGCTCGCCGCCGTTCGTCACCCCATTGCCGCGTCGTCGCGACGGCGCGCTGCTCTTGGGCCATTCCAGCCGCATCCCGCTTCCGTCCCCGAGATCGGTCGAACTTCCGCAGTTCACGGTGTCCACGACCGCGGCGCGGATGAGCGTGAGGATCGCGTCGCGTGTCCGGTCGGAGAGCCGTTCGGTCCCGGCGGGCAGCAGATGCGCCAGGTCGCCGCCCTCGTGTCGGACATCCAAGCCGACGGTGTGCGCGGCGGCCAGGACGATGGTGGTGATGTCCACCTCCAGCACCGCCGCGATGACCGTCAGCGACGCCGGGTCCGGGAACTTCTTCTGCGCAACCCCGGAACCCAGCTGCTGCCAGCGGCCCCGGCTCAGCGCGCGCTCGGACCTGCGCTCAAGGTCGGTGTAGGACCACCCGCGCTCCTCCATCCGAGCGCGGATGAGCTGGGGGAGGGTCAACACGCCCTCATCGTGGCCGCTCGCCTCGTCCTCGGTCACTGACAGCCTCCGTCTTCACCGGTTCGTGCACTCAGCCGGTGGCCCCCGCTCGCCAGCCGAACACGGTGAGTATCCCTCCACCAAGAGCGAAGCGGGGCCAAGAGCCCGACATGCGGTGCGTCTCGTGTGGTGGACGCCCAGAATAGCTATCGCCGCTTGCCGCTTGTCTAACCCGGGCTTGACGCGAAGGCGCGCAAGCCGCATGCTGTGCACTGTCAAGCGCCCGACGACAGGTGGGGCGCGGCGCGTGGCCGCTCTCCCTGAATCACGCCGCGCAAGACGCGCCCAGTCAGAAGAAGTTCATCAACCCGAAGGAAAGACCTTGTCTCTGCAACATCGCAAGCGTAGTGAGACCACAGTCCGTACGACGAAGATCGTGGGTATCGGCGCGATGTCTGCGCTGCTGCTCACCGGTGGTACTAGCGTTGCTTTCGCCGTCGACAGCAGCACCGGTGGCGCGGGCGGCACCGGCGGCACTGCCCTGGGTGGCCTCGGCGGTACCGGTACCGGTGGCGCCGGCGGTCTCACCGCGGTGAGCGGCAACGTCGTCGCGGCCCCGATCCTGAGCCCGGGTTCCTCCGCGATCGGCGGCGGCAACGCCAACGGCGGCCCCGGCACCGGCGGGGCCGGTGGCGCCGCGACCGCCAACGGCGGTAACGGCGGTGCAGCCACCGCCACCTCCACTGCCTCGTCCCCGTCGACCACTACATACACGAATTCAGGTACGTGTTCCACCACAGCGACCGGTGGCAACGGTGGTAACGGTGGTGAGGCCACGGGTGGCAACGGTGGTTCCGGCACCGGCGGCGCGGGCGGTGTCACGCTGCTGAGCGGCAACATGCTCGCGGTCCCGATCCTGAGCCCGGGTTCCACCGCGACCGGTGGCGGCAACGCCAACGGCGGCAGTGGCACCGGCGGCGCCGGTGGCGACGCGACCGCCAACGGCGGCAACGGCGGTGCGGCCACGTCCACGACCAGCTGTGTGACCACACCGCCCAGGACCCCGCCGGCTGCCGGGGGCGAAAACAACTCGACCACGTCGACCGCTTCGTCTACGTCCACCACCTCGGGTTCGACCACCAAGAGCACCGGCGGCAACGGTGGTAACGGTGGTGAGGCCACGGGTGGCAACGG
>JACDBJ010000471.1 GCA_013695005.1 Pseudonocardiales bacterium | reverse complement strand
CGGCCAGCCCGATCTTGTCCAGCAACTCGACGGCGGCCTGCGCCTGGGCGGCCGAGCCGGGCTGGAGCCCATGATCCACGACGACGGCCGACGACTGCGGCGCCTCGGCCGCCACCGCGGCGGCCAGTGCCAACGAGTCCGCCCCACCGGAGCAGGCGACGACCAAGGGGGCACCGCGCTGCGACGAGTCGAGCAGGTCAAGGGCCCGCCGGACCGCGGCCCGAACCTCGGCCACAGCCGGCGGCGGCCCCACCATCGGCCCGCTAGGCCTTGGCGGGTGCGACGCGCTCGAGCCAGGCCGTCGGGTTGGCCAGCTCGGAGCGGCTGGGCAGCGTCTCCGGGCTGGTCCACACCTTGTTGAACCCGCCCATGCCGACCTCGTCCACCACGTACCGGGTGAACTTGGCGCCAATCGCATATTGCCGAACCTTGGCCTCCACGCCGAGCAGCGCACGCAGCAGCCGCTCCACCAGACCGCCGCCCCGACGACGCGCGGTGAAGCGCTCGCGGATCGTGGCGACCGTCGGCACCACCGCCGGGCCGACGGCGTCCATCACGTGGTCGGCGTGGCCCTCCAGCAGGGTGATCATGGCGAGCAGCCGGTCGAGCACGAGCCGCTGCTCCGGGCCTTGCAAGAGCTCGATGAGGGCCGCGGAGTCGCCGCCGGACTGGCGCGCGACTCGCAGCGCGGTCGGCAGCCGCTCCAGCATGCCGGCGGCCGAGGCCTCCGACACGGTCAGGAACTGGCTCACCTCGTTGGAGAAGTACTCGCGCAGCCACGGCACGGCGGTGAACTGCAGCCGGTGGGTGGCCTCGTGCAGGCAGACCCACAGCCCGAAGTCGTCCAGCGGCACGTTCAGCGCCTGCTGCGCGGCCACCACGTTGGGGGCCACCAGCGCGAGGCGTCCGTTGCCGTCGGCGCCACCGAACGGGTCGTACTGGCCGAGCACCCTGGTGCCCAGGAAGCCCAGGACGGCGCCGAGCTGCAGGCCTGCGGTGGTGGTGGCGAAGCGGTGCGCGGCCGGCGAGGGCAGCGGCAAGCTCGCGCCGGCGGTCAGCGCGGACATCCCGTGCACCGCGGCACGAACCCACCCGGGCCGGTCCATCACGTCGGCGGCCAGCAGCGGCGTGCCCTCCCCGAGTCCGGTGACGGCGCGTACGTGGGTCTCGGCGACGACGGCATCGGCACGCAGCCGCTGCACACTCGCGAGAGCCTCCTCGGGGGTGACCACCGGGCCGGGCGGCAGCAGCCGGGCAGCCGTGCGGGCAGCCAGCGCCCAGTCGACGGGAAGTCCGGTTGGCTGCGGAGATTCGTCGGCGAGCGCGGCGTCCGTGGCGAGAGGCTCAGGCTGCACAGCACCCACGGTACGCAGTCCGCTGGTGGCGAGCACCCGTTGGGGGACTCCGTCGGGCCAGTCGTGCGTCTCAGCGACACCCGCAGTTGTGCAGGGCCGTTGCCATCGCGTCCAGCCGGGGACGGGCCTCCGCGGGAGAGGCCCCGTTGGACATCAGCGCGAACACCAACAGCCGGCCGTCGGCGGTCGACACCAAACCGGCCAGGCTGGTCACGCCGTTGAGAGTCCCGGTCTTGGCCCGGACGAACCCGCGGCCGGCGACGGTCGGGCCGGCCGCGAAACGGTCGTCCAGGGTGCCGTCGCCGCCGGCAACCGGCAGCCCGGCTGCGAGCACCCGCAGCTGCGCCCCCTGCTCCGGGCCGCGACTCGGTCCGGCGGCCGCCGCAAGCAGCTGCGCGAGCAGCCGGGCCGGCATCTGGTCCAGTGTGGACAGCCCGCTGCCGTCGGAGATCACAACGCCGCCGACGTCGAACCCCGCCTTGGTGAGCACGTCGAGCACAGCGCGCGCGCCGCCGGCGAAGGAACCCTCGCCGCCGCGGGCCACGGCGACCTCCCGGGCCAGCACCTCGGCGAGCACATTGTCGGAGTTGCGGAGCATCTGCTCCACCAGCTCGGAGACCGGCACCGACGTCACCTCACCGAGCACAGCGGCCCCCGCCGGCGCAGTGCCGAGGTTGACGGTGTCGGTGGCCGCGCCGAGACGCTGCGCCAGGCCCTGCGCGACAGCCCTTGCCGGCATCGCCAGCCGGCTGCCGTCCTGCTCGGTGGGGTCGATCCGGCCACCGTCGAGCATCGTCGGCACGATCGGGGCGACGAACCCACCCGGCACGTCGGCCGGCAGCCAGCCCGAGGCCAGCGCGTCGCCGGTGTAGCGGCTGACGTCGTAGAGCACGGTCTTTACCGGCATGGCGCTGGCCGCGCGTACGGCGTCGGCCTGCGCGTCCAGGCGAGGTGCGCCGGGATACACCGAGACCTTGCCGGTGGGCAGCGCGGACAGCGTCGGGTCGCCGGCACCGATCAGCACCACGCTGTCCGGGGTCGGCCCGGCCACGACTCGGGTGCTCAGCCGTTGCGTCGGCGGCAGCGCGAGCAGGGCGGCGGCGCCGGTGAGCAG
>JACDBJ010000470.1 GCA_013695005.1 Pseudonocardiales bacterium | reverse complement strand
CGGCCAGCCCGGCCGCCAACAGGATCGCGAGGATCACCGCTGCCTTGCGCATCACGGCACCGTAGCGGTGTGCTCGGCGTGCACCGCACGCAGCGCGCGGATCGCCTCCACGGCCCGCGCGCCGTCCACCGACTGGATCGCCATCACCGCCACGTACTCGTCGGCGGGTAGCTCGAGCCGCGCCCATGGTGAGCCGTCCGGGAACGAGACCGCGCGGACGACGTCCCACGGGAAGTGGCGGGTCGTGACCAGGTTGCGCACCTCGACGCCGTCGGCGTCGGCCCGCACCCTCGGCCGGATGAACACCAGCGCGCCGCCCGCGAACAGCAGCCCGAGCACCACCATCGCGACCTGGTCGGCCGTTCGGAAGTACACCCCGGTGGGGACGCTGCGCAGCAACACGGCCGCGACCGTCATGATCGCCACGAACGACACCGCGGCGATCCAGGCCGCCCAGCGCAGCTTGCGCGGCCGCAGCACGAGCGGCTCGCTCATCGCTCGGCTCGCAACGCGCGCAGGGCCAACGACGTCTGCAGGGCGGCGAGGCAGGCGTCTGCGCCCTTGTCCTCCGACGAGCCGGGCGCACCGCTGCGCTCGACGGCCTGCTCGATGGTGTCGCAGGTCAGCACGCCGTTGCCGACCGGTGTCCCGGTGTCCAGCGCGACCCGACCCAGCCCGGCGACGGTGGCCTCGCAGACGTACTGGAAGTGCGGCGTGTCACCCCGGATCACGACCCCGAGCGCCACGACAGCGTCGTGGCCGTCGGCAAGCGCCTGGCAGACGACCGGCAGCTCCATCGAGCCGGGGACCCGCACCACGGTCGGATCCGGCACTCCGGTCTTCGCGGCAACCGCCAGCGCGCGTTCGAGCAGCAGGTCGGCCACCTCCTCGTGCCAGCGTGCCGCGGCGATCCCCAGGCGCAGCCCGGACGCGTCCGGGGGCTCAGGGGCGACGGGCCGGCCGGTGCCGCTCACCGGAGCACCTCGGCACCGTGTTCGAGCGGGTCCTCGTCCTCCTTCATGCCGGGCAGGTCGGCGAGTTCGGGCAGCGCAGGCAGCTCGTGGCCCATCCGGTCGCGCTTGGTGTGCAGGTAGTGCAGGTTCTCCCTGGTCGCACGCACCGGCAGCGGCACGCGCTCGCTGACCGTCAGGCCGTAACCCTCCAGGCCCACGCGCTTGGCCGGGTTGTTGGTGAGCAGCCGCATCGACCGCACGCCGAGGTCGACCAGGATCTGGGCGCCGGTACCGTAGTCCCGGGCGTCGGCCGGCATGCCCAGCGCGAGGTTGGCGTCGACGGTGTCCGCGCCGGCCTCCTGCAGCTGATAGGCCTGCAGCTTGTGCATCAGCCCGATGCCGCGACCCTCGTGACCACGGATGTAGATGATCACACCGCGGCCCTCCGCGGCGACCGTGGCCATCGCCGCGTCCAGCTGCGGGCCGCAGTCGCAGCGCAGCGAGCCGAGCACGTCGCCGGTCAGGCACTCGGAGTGCATCCGGACCAGAACGTCGCGGCCGTCGCCGATGTCGCCGACGACCAGCGCGATGTGCTCGATGCCGTCGAGCAGCGAGTCGAAGCCGATCGCGGTGAACTCGCCGTGCACGGTGGGGATGCGGGCCTGGGCGACGCGAGCGATCTGCTTCTCGAACCGCCGCCGGTAGGCGATGAGGTCAGCGATGGTGATCATGGCGAGGTCGTGCTCGTCGGCGAAGACCTTGAGCTCGTCCACGCGGGCCATGTCGCCGGTGTCCTTCTGCGACACGATCTCGCACAGCGCACCGGCCGGGGTCAGCCCGGCCATCCTGGCGAGGTCGACGGCGGCCTCCGTGTGCCCGGGCCGGCGCAGCACGCCGCCGGCCTTGGCCCGCAGCGGCACGACGTGGCCAGGGCGTACGAGGTCGGTCGGCCCGGTGCCCGGGTCGGCCAGCAGCCGGATCGTATGCGCGCGGTCGGTCGAGGAGATGCCGGTGGTCACGCCCAGCTTGGCGTCCACCGTGACCGTGAACGCGGTGCGGAAGGAGTCCGCGTTGGTGTGGTGCATCGGCGGCAGGTCCAGCCGGTCGCAGTTCTCCGCGGTGAGCGCGACGCAGATGTAACCCGAGGTGTAGCGGACCATGAACGACACCAGCTCGGGCGTCGCCTTCTGTGCGGCGAAGATCAGGTCGCCCTCGTTCTCCCGGTCCTCGTCGTCCACGACGATCACCGGGCGGCCGGCCGCGAGGTCGGCCACCGCGCGGTCGATCTGCGCGAACTCAGGCACCGCTGCCTCCCTGCTGATCGGCTTGCTGGCCGCCATTCTGCTCCCCCGCCGCCCCGAGGTAGCCGGCTGTGAGGCGTTCCACGTACTTCGCGATCACGTCGACCTCGATGTTGACCGGGTCTCCGGTGCGCCGGTCGGCCAGCGTGGTCGCGGCCAGGGTGGTGGGGATGAGCGCCACTGTGAAGCTGTCGGGCCCGAGTGCGGCCACGGTCAGCGAGACGCCGTCCACGGCCACCGAACCCTTCAGCACCACGTAGCGGGCCAGCTCGGGCGGCAGCGAGAAGCGGACCTCCTCGCTGCGCTCGGCGGCGGCCCGTTCGATCACGGTGGCGACGCCGTCGACGTGGCCCTGCACGATGTGCCCGCCGAGCCGGGCGCCGGCGGTGACGGCCCGCTCCAGGTTGACCCGGACACCGGCGGCCACCCCGGCCAGGCTGGAGCGGCGCAGGGTCTCGGGCACCAGTTCGACGCTGAAGCGCTCACCGGGTGCGACCTCGACGACCGTGAGGCAGACGCCGCTGACGGCGATCGAGTCGCCTGGTGCGGCGTCCGCGGAGACCGTGCGGCCCGCGATGCGCAGCTCGACGACCTCGTCGCGTTCGGTGACCGCGACAACCTCACCGATCTCCTCGACGATGCCGGTGAACACGGCGCTACTTCGTCCGCCGCAGCAGCGCCAGGAACATGGCGTCGGTTCCGTGCCGGTGCGGCCACAGCTGCACGGTCGGGCCGTCGCCGCGGTCAGGCACGCCGGGGAAGTACGGGCGGGCGTCGACCAGCTCGACATCGTCGCGCTTGCGTAGTACGGCGGTGACCACGCCGAGGGTCTCGGCCAGGTGCGGCGAGCACGTCGCATAGCCGACGACGCCGCCGGGCCGGACGTGGCGCAGGCCCGCGGTGAGCAGCTCGCGCTGCAGCTTGGCCAGGCCGGCGACGTCCGATGGCTCCCGCCGCCACCGGGCCTCGGGCCGCCGCCGCAGGGCGCCGAGACCGGTGCACGGCGCGTCCACCAGCACCCGGTCGAACACGGCCTCGGGCAGCGGCGCGTCGCGACCGTCGGTGACGTGCACCCGCACCGGCAGTCCCTCCACCGTGCCGGCGACCATGCCGGCGCGCTGCTCGCTCACCTCGACGGCGTCGACCGTGCCGTTCAGTCCCGTCGCCAGCGCGCCCAGCAGCACCGACTTGCCGCCGGGGCCGGCGCAGAGGTCCAGCCAGCGGCCGCCGTCACCGCCGTTGAGCTCGGCGTTGGCCAGCGCCACCGTGACCAGCTGGCTGCCCTCGTCCTGCACCACGGCGAGCTTGTCGCGCACCGCGTCCAGCTCGCCAGGGTCGCCGGCGCCGGCGTCGAGGTGCACGCCGTAGGGCGAGTACGGCGCCTGGGTTCCGCCGGTCGCCAGTGCGAGCTCTTCGGCGGTGATCTCCCCGGGCCGGGTCAGCAGGTGCACCGCCGGGCGTGCGTCGTCGGCGGCCAGCGCCGCGTCCAGCTCGGCCGGCAGCGCCTCGGGCTTGACGCGCAACGCGTCGGCGAAGGACTGGGCGATCCACCGCGGGTGCGCGTGCTTGAACGCCGCATGCCCGATCGAGTCGGTGGCGGCGTCCGGTGCGAGCTCGGCCACCCATGCCGCCTCGTCGCGCTCGGCGACCTTGCGCAGGATGGCGTTGACGAAACCGGCCGAGCGGCTACCCGCATCGGCGCGCACCAGCTCGACGGTGGTGTCGACGGCCGCGTGCGCCGGCACCCGCATCCGCAGCAGCTGGTAGGCGCCCAGCCGCAGGGCGTCCAGCAGCGACGCCTCGACCTTGCTCAGCGGCCGGTCGGTGCAGGCGGCGATCACCGCGTCGAGCAGGCCGCGGGCCCTGGACGTGCCGTAGGCCAGCTCAGTGGCCAGGCCGGCGTCGCGCCCGCGCAGCCGGCGGCGGCGCAGGATCTCGGGCAGGGCGAGGTTGGCGTAGGCGTCGCGCTGCCGCACCGCGGTGAGCAGCTC
>JACDBJ010000444.1 GCA_013695005.1 Pseudonocardiales bacterium | reverse complement strand
GCCATATCCAGCGCCTGCGCCGCCGACCACGGACGGCTACCTCAGCCGGGCGGAGCGGGCGCAGCCAGGGCGGTTGCGGGTCGGCCGCTACGCGAGGCCGGTGCTGACCGACGTCGCGGTCGAGCCGGAGTGCATGGCCGGCTATGAGCGGGCCAGCGAGCTGCTGGAAGAGCTGGGCCACGAGGTGGTGGAGTTCGACGTCGGCGTCGGCCAGGAGTTCGTCTCGGTGTTCGAGACCGTGTGGGCGGTGCTCGCACACAGCCACCCGGTATGGACCGACGCCGAGCCGCTGCTGACCCCGCTGACCCGTTGGTGGCGGGCGCGCGGCGCGGCGGTGAGCGGGCCGGAGCTGCTCGCCGCCATGCAGAACGCGACCCGGCTGGCCAGGCAGGTGGCGGCGCGGCACGCCGAGGTCGATGTGGTCCTGACGCCGACGCTCTCGCAGCTGCCGCGCCCGGTGGGCTGGTTCACCGACGGTGGCGACCCGGCGGAGGACTACGAGCGGCAGAAGCGCTTCACGCCCTTCACCGCCCTGTACAACATCACTGGGCATCCGGCGCTGAGCCTGCCGTTGCACTGGACCGACGGGGTGGACGGCCCGGTGCTGCCCGTCGGCGTGCAGCTCGTCGGGCCCCGTGGAGGTGACGCGCTGCTGCTGGAGCTGGGCGCCCAGCTCGAAGCCGCTGCCCCCTGGTGTGATCGACGACCTCCCACCGGGTAGGCCGTCACCCCGGCCGGTCGGCTAACGTGCGCGCCGTGAGCGTGTTGCAGACGGTGCTGACGTTCGTAGCCGCCCCACTGGCGCTGTACCTGCTGATCGCGGCGCCGACGATCGCGCGGCGCGGTCGTCGTCGCAAGTACAAAGCCGGCAGTCCGTGGCCGTACCCGCCGGTGCTGTGGACGGCCGACCCGGAGGGCGCCGACCTGCCTCCGCTCGCCGACGCGCCCGCCGACCCCCGGGTCGGCGTGCTGACCGACGGCGGATCGAAGACCTCAGGAGGTGCCCGTGGCAGCTGGTGAGCACGGCACATCGACGGAGGTCGACCGGCTGGCACCCCTCGAGCCGGGCGCGGTGGTGACGCCGTCCGGCCGGGTGTCCGTTGCAACCGAGCTCGACCCGGATCGCCGCGACAGCCCGTTCACCCCGGCGCAGCTGGCCCGGCTGGACGAGGCCTTGACGATGGCGAGCCGCGACACCGGGCTGCGCTTCAACCTCTACCTCGGCGACCTCGGGTCGGACCCGCCCGCGGTGGCCCAGCGGATCCTCGCCCGGCTCGGGGCCGCGGCCGAGAACTCCGTACTGGTCGCGGTGTCGCCGGAGCAGCGGCAGATCGAGATCATCACCGGACACGAGGCCGTGGCGCGGCTGCCCGACCGCGGCGCGAAGCTCGGCGTCATGACCATGGTGGCGTCCTTCAAGAAGGGCGACCTGTTCGGCGGGCTGCTCAGCGGCCTGCACATGCTGGCCGACCAAGCCTCCGGCCGCCCGCGCCGCTCCTGAGCGCCGACCCGACTTGTGTACACCGGTGAGTACATTTTGCTAAGCTGCCGTCATGGCGAAGACGGTTCCGGTCAAGGATCTGCGACGTGACCTCGGGCCGTTGCTGGATGAGGTCAGTGATCGCCGCGAGCACGTCATCGTGACTCGCCACGGTCGGCCAGCAGCCGTCATCGTCCCGCACGACGAGTACACGGCGCTGGAGGAGACGGCCGAGGTGCTGTCGGACCCCGACACCATGGACGCGCTGGCCGACGGCCTGGACGCCGACCCCGCCGACGACGTGCCGCTTGAGGAGCTTCGCCGGCACGTCGCCGAAGCGCGCGCTGTTGGCTGACGTTGTCGTCACCCGGCCGGCAGCCACCGCGCTGCGCGAGCTACCACCGCCGTTGGATGAGGCGGCCCTGGACGCCTTGACGCTGCTGGAATCCGATCCGTACGCGGGTCACGCCCTCCGCGGGCGACTGCGTGGCGTGCGCTCCTTGCGCGTCGGCGTCTTCCGCATCCTCTACACCCTGCAGGCAGATGGCGGCCGAGTGCGGGTCCTGGCGGTCCGGCACCGGTCGGTCGCCTACCGGAGCGATCCACGCTGACCGCGGGGGTGGGTGGCTAGCTGCGGTCGAACTCCCGCGCGGTCAGCGCCCGCACGATGCCGGCCCTGCCCTCCGAGACAAGCCGCCGCAGGGCAGGCGGATGCGAGTCGTCGGCCAGCCAGGCGTCCGCGGCGTCAACGGTCGCCTTGTCCACGGCCCACGACGGGAACAGCCCCACGACTACCGTCTGCGCCCGCTCGCTGGTCCGACGCGCCCAGACGTCGGCCACCTCGGCGAAGTAACGTTCGGTGTATGGCGCCAGCAGCGCCTTCTGGGACGGGTGCGAGAACCCGGAGATGATCGCCTCGTTGACCGCGTTCGGCAGCTCGTCGTCGTGCACGGCGCGTTGCCACGCGGTGGCCTTCGCCTCCTCGGTCGGCACCAGCGCACGGGCTCGTTCAGCCTGCCGGGTGCCCGTGGACGTGGGGTCCCGGTGCGACTCGGCCGCGATCTCCGCCTCGCCGGCCACGCCGTGCGCCACCAGCGCGTGCAGCAGCCGCCAGCGCAGGTCGGTGTCGACGGTGAGCCCGTCAGGGACGTTCGAGCCGGCGAGCCAGTCGGCGAGCGTGCCCAACGTGGCCTCGTCCAGCACGCTGCCAGTCAGGGCGTTCACCGACGCCAGCTGGCCGTCCGAGCCGGGCTCGGCCGCCTCGATCATCGCCCGCAGCGTGCCGACGATCTGCGGCCAGCCGCGCTCGGCAGCCCACTGCTCGTCGGTGTAGGAGTTCAGGGCGGTCTGCGCCTGCATCAGCAGCCGCTGAACGACGCCGATCTCGGGCTCCGCAGGCAAGCCACCTGCGGCGAGCGCCACGAAGTCGCGGGCCTTGAGCTCTGCCTCGCGGGTCATCTCCCAGGCCGCCGACCAGCACAGCGTGCGCGGCAGCGGGTCGGCGATGTCGGAGATGCGGTCCACGAGCACCGCCAGCGACTCGGCGTCCAACCGCAGCGTGCAGTAGGTCAGGTCGTCGTCGTTGACCAGCACCAACCGCCCGCGCGGCACACCGACCAGCTCGGGCACCTCGGTGCGCTCCCCGGCCACGTCGACCTCGACGCGATGGGTGCGGACCAACTTGCCCGAGCCGTCATCGTCGTAGACCCCGACCGCGAGCCGGTGCGTGCGCAGCTCGCCCGCACCCGGCCGCGCCCCGCCCTGCAGCACGGCGAAGCTCTCGAACCGGCCCTGTTCGTCGACGGTGAACGACGGCCGCAGCAGGTTCAGCCCGGTTGTCTTGAGCCACTGCGCGCCCCAGTCGGACAGGTCGCGGCCCGACGCCTCCTCCAGCGCCCCCAGCAGGTCGTCGAAGGTGGCGTTGCCCCACTTGTGCGCGTCGAAGTAGCGACGCAACCCGGCCAGGAAGTTGTCCAGCCCGACGTAGGCGACGAGCTGCTTGAGCACCGAGGCGCCCTTGGCGTAGGTGATGCCGTCGAAGTTGACCTCGACGGCCTGCAGGTCCGGGATGTCGGCCGCGATCGGGTGCGTGGAGGGCAGCTGGTCCTGGCGGTACGCCCACGACTTCTCCACGTTGGCGAAGGTCGTCCACGCGTTGGTGTACTCGGTGGCGTTGGCCTGGCACAGCACCGAGGCCCAGGTGGCGAACGACTCGTTGAGCCACAGGTCGTCCCACCAGCGCATGGTGACCAGGTCGCCGAACCACATGTGGGCCATCTCGTGCAGCACGGTCTCGGCGCGCCGCTCGTAGAGGAACCGGGTCACCCGGGAGCGGAAGACGTAGTCCTCCAGGAAGGTCACCGCGCCGGCGTTCTCCATGGCCCCGGCGTTGAACTCCGGCACGAACAGCTGGTCGTACTTGCCGAACGGGTACCGGATGCCGAACGCGCCGTGGTAGAAGTCGAAGCCCTGCTTGGTCTCGGTGAACAGCCGCTCGGCGTCCATGTGCTGGGCGAGCGACGTGCGGCAGTAGATGCCCAGCGGGATTGCCGCGCCGTTGTCGTCACGGTGTTCGTCGGTCCACTGCGCGTACGGGCCGGCGATCAGCGCTACCAGGTAGGTACTCATCAGCTCGGTGGTGGCGAACGTGTGCCGCACCGCGCCGCCAGCAGCGGCAGGGCTGTCGGAGGTCCGCTCCGCGGTGGCGTTGGAGATCACTTTCCAGTCGGCGGGCGCGTCGACGGTGAGCTGGTAGCGAGCCTTGAGGTCGGGCTGGTCGAAGCAGGCGAACATCCGCTTGGCGTCCGCGGTCTCGAACTGGCTGTAGAGGTACACCCCGCCGTCGACCGGGTCGACGAAGCGGTGCAGCCCCTCACCGGTGTTCATGTACCGGCCCTCGGCGACCACCACGAGCTCGTTCTCGGCGGCCAGGTCGGGCAGCGCGACCCCGTCGTCCTCCCGGTAGCCCGAGACGTCCAGCTCCACCCCGTTGAGCACCGCGCTGTGCACGCTCGCCGCGACGATGTCCGCCCACGTCGAGGCGCCGGGCTCGCGAGCGGCGAACTGCACGGTCGTCGTGCTGCGGAAGGTGTCCTCGCCGGGCTTGCCGCCGCCGTCGGTCAGGTCGAGCTCGACACGGTAGGTGTGCACGTCGAGCAGCGCGGCGCGCTCGGCGGCCGCGGTGCGGGTCAGGTTGGGCGGAGCCACAGATCTCCTCGTGCGCTCGATGGGGTGATCGCTAGCGGCGATCCAACCACGAGCTGGCCGGCGCTGCCGTGGCCGGAACACCCCACGGCGTCGCTGTGTTGAGCCTGACAGCATCGCTGACACCGGCCGGGGGTACGGAAGACGTATGGACTGCGACAACGCTCGCGTGGACTTCTGGTTCGACCCGGCCTGCCCGTGGGCCTGGCTGAGCTCGCGTTGGATGCTCGAGGTCGGCACGGTGCGCGACATCGACCTGAATTTCCACGTCATGAGCCTCGCGCTGCTCAACGCCGACCGCGAGCATGGCGAGAAGTACCAGCAGTTCCTTGATCGGTCCTGGGGGCCGGTGCGGGTGGCGATGGCAGCCGCCCTGCAGCACGGTCCGGAGGTGCTCGGGCCGCTCTACACTGCGCTCGGCACCCGGATCCACGATCAGGACAACAAAGACTTCCCGCAGGTGATCACCGAGGCGCTGGCTGAGGTCGGGTTGCCTGCGGAGCTGGCGCAGGCCGCCACCAGCACCGACTACGACGCCGAGCTCAAGGCGAGCCACGACGCGGGGATGGAGCCGGTCGGGTCCGACGTCGGTACGCCGACCATCCACGTCGACGGCTCGGCCTTCTTCGGCCCGGTGCTCTCCCGCATCCCGCGCGGTGACGAGGCGGGGTCGATCTTCGATGCGGCCTGCACGCTGGCCAGCTACCCGCACTTCTTCGAGCTCAAGCGCACCCGGACCGAACGCCCGGTGTTCGACTGACGCCGGCCGCAGCGCCGGCGCTCAGTGGCGGGCGATATAGAGATCCCGCAGCACCCCGGTCTCGAGTTCCACCTCGGACAACCGGGCAGCGATCACGTCGCCGATGCTGACGAGGCCACCCAGCTCTCCGCCGGCAACCACCGGAAGGTGGCGGGCACGCTTGCGCGTCATCCGCGCCATCACCTCGGGAAGGGTGTCGTCTGGGCTGCACGTCGGGCCCCCGCGCGACATGATCTCGCTGACCGCCATCTCCGTGACCGCTGAGCCGTGCCTGCCGAGCCCGCGCACGACGTCCCGCTCGGAGATCATGCCGTCGATCTTCTGACCGTCGCGGGTGACGACCAGCGCACCGATGTTCGTCGCCGTCATGCGCTGCACAGCGTCGGCGACCGTCGCGGTCGGGAGGATCGTCTCGACCGTGCGACCCTTCGCGGTGATGATTCCCTCGATGTTCACGGGGCTTCCTCCGGTGTCGCAGGCAACCAATAGTGACCCTTCCCGGGCCTTCCGACAATGGCCGCGCGGCGCCTCGGGTCAGCTCCGCTTCGCCGGCTGCCACTCGTGTGGCTTTTCTTGCGCCCAGCGGATGTTCTGTCACATGTGAGTGGGGGCTGCCGTCGCTCGGGTCAGCTCCGCTTCGGACGGGCGGCCGGCGCGGAGGGCGGCGGGACGACCGGGCCGGCGTTGCCGTCGGGCGCCTCGTCCAGGTCGACGATCACCGGCGCGTGGTCGCTCGGCCCACTGCCCTTGCGGGCCTGCCGGTCCACCCACACCGCGTGCACCCGGCCGGCCGGGTCTGCGCCCGCGAGCACCAGGTCGATGCGCATCCCCAGGTCCTGGTGGAACCGGCCGGCGCGGTAGTCCCAGTAGGTGAACACCCGGTCGTCGGGCCAACGCTCGCGCAGCACGTCGCGCAGCCCGAGCCCGATCAGCTTCGCGAGCGCGGCACGCTCGGGGGGCGTGACATGGGTGGAGAAGCGGAAGACGGCCGGGTCCCAGACGTCGGCGTCGGTCGGCGCGATGTTCATGTCGCCGCACACCACGCTGCAGTCCACCGGGCCGTCGGCGACGGTGTCGTGCAAGCGGGCCAGCCAGGCGAGCTTGTACTGGTAATGCGGGTCGTCGGGCGTGCGGCCGTTCGGGACGTACACACTGGTGACCCGCAGCCCTGCGCAGGTCGCCGTGACCGCGCGCGCCTCGGGGTTCGGGAATCCAGGCTCGTCGGGCAGCCCGCGCATCACTTCGTCGAGGCCCACCTTGGACAGGATGGCCACACCGTTCCAGCGCCCGTCGCCATGGTGGGCCACCTGGTAGCCGCGGTCGGCCAACTCAGCGCCGAGCGCCTCGTCGAACGCCGCGTCGCTGAGCTTGGTCTCCTGTAGGCAGACGACGTCGGGCGCGCGCTGGTCGAGCCACGGCAGCAGCCGGGGGATGCGGATTTTCGCGGAGTTGACGTTCCAGGTGGCCAGTCGCACGCCAACTAGGCTACGACCGCACCCCGACGTCAGTCGCCGACCCGGCTCCAGAACTCGGCCGGCACCGGGCCGTCGGGAGCCAGCAACGCGGCCAGCCGCACCACGCCGTCTCCGGAGCAGACACGTCGCATCAGCGCGAGGACGTCATCACCCGGGGCACCGCCGAGGGCCTCGACCAGCAGCGGGACGTCCGCGGCGCGCACTGTGTGCGTCCATTCGTACTCGGTCAAACCCGGCCCGAACGCTCGTTCCACCCCGGGGCCGAGATCCTGCCCCTCGACGACCACGTCCCCCTCGGCGGTGACATGGGCGTCGAGATGGCGCGATCCGTCGGCATCGCGGATGGAACGCAGCGTGACGCGCTTTCGTGCCTGCACCTGTCGATCGTGACACTCCGCTGTGCCGAGCGCGGCTCCCGCTCCTACCCTGGGGCCGGTGACGACCACGGACGACACCGAGAAGGTCCTCGTCGCCGGCCGATACCGGTTGGACCGGCGCATCGGCTCCGGCGGGATGGGCGTCGTGTGGGAGGCCACCGACGAGAAGCTGCGCCGCACGGTGGCGATCAAGGAGCTGCTGGCCGTCGTCGAGCCACGGCTGGACCCTGACGGCCGATCGTTCGACGAGGCGCGCGACCGTATCCAGCGCGAGGCCCGCATCGCCGCGCGGCTGCAACACCCCAACGTCATCTCCGTCTACGACGTGGCGCTGCACGACGACCGGCCGTGGCTGGTCATGGAGTACCTGCCCTCGCGCAGCCTCGACACCGTGCTCGCCGAGCGCGGCCCGCTGCCGCCGCGCGAGGTCGCCGAAATCGGACGGCAGGCCGCTGCCGGGCTCGCCGCGGCCCACGGGGTGGGCGTCGTGCACCGCGACATCAAGCCCGGCAACGTCCTGCTCGCCGACAACGGCAACGTCAAGATCGTGGACTTCGGGGTGTCCCGCGCGGCGGACGAGGTGCAGCTGACCCGGACCGGCCTCATCGCCGGCACTCCGGCGTATCTCGCGCCCGAGGTGGCCCGCGGCCAGACCCCCACGCCGGCCTCCGACGTCTTCGCGCTCGGCGCGACGCTGTACGCCGCCGTCGAGGGCGAGCCGCCGTTCGGGCTGTCGGACAACGCCTACGCGCTGCTGCACACGGTTGCCGGCGGCAACGTGCGGCCGCCCACCAACGCCGGGCCGCTCACCGCCGTGCTGATGCGTCTGCTGCGCGCCGACCCGGCCGAGCGACCGACGGCGCAGGCCGCGCAGAACGAGCTGACGGTGGTCGCCGACAGGGCGCCGATGACCGGCGCGCACTCCGATCGCGAGGCGACCGTTCCTGTCGCGCCGGCGCAGGAAGCGCAGGCGCAGGAAGCGACGGTCGCGGTCGCGGGACCTGTGGCGGC
>JACDBJ010000406.1 GCA_013695005.1 Pseudonocardiales bacterium | reverse complement strand
CCGTGCTGGTGCACGGCGGTGGAGTCACCCGCGAGGAGGGCGGCTTCTTCGCCCGACTGGCCGACGGGCTGGTCGCCGCCGGCGTGGGCAGCTTGCGGTTCGATCTGCGCGGCCACGGTGAGAGTGAGGGTCGCCAGGAGGACTTGACCATCGCGGGCATCCTTGGGGACATACGCGCGGCGCTCTCGGCTGTTCGGGCCGCGGGCGCCGAGCGCATCGCGTTGCTCGGTACCAGCTTCAGCGGGGGCATCTGCGGCTACTACGCCGCGCACCATCCGGCCGAGCTCTCGTCGCTGGTCATGCTCAACCCGCTGCTCAACTACAAGAAGCGCTTCATCGACGACAAGCCGTACTGGCATGACGACCAGATCAGCGAGGACGCCGGACGGGAGCTGCTGGCACAGGGCTTCCTCGCCCACTCCCCCACGTTCAAGCTCGGCCGGCCGCTGCTCAACGAGGTCTTCTATCTCCAACCGCACACGGTGCTCGGCGAAATACAAGCACCAACCCTGATCGTCCACGGCACCAAGGACACCTTCATTCCGATCGAATCGTCGCACTGGGCTGCCGAACAGCTGGTGGTCGAGCATCGGCTCATCGAGGTAGAGGGGGCGCAGCATGGCCTTGCCGTTCACGACGATCCGAGTTACGCCGAGCCGCAAACTCAGCAGTGGCAGGCATCAGTGATCGAATCGGTGTCGGACTGGATCACCGGCCACTAAGCGAGCACGGCACCACGCAGATCCCGGACGCTTGGACGACCCTGCCACGGCTCGAGCAGGGCGCAGACCCGAGCCAATTCGCGCACGGTGCGCTGCGAGCTGGTTTCGACAGCAACCGCCAGCGCGTCATGGGCGGTCTCCGCGGCGTCATCCGGCTCGCCGGCCTGGGCCTGCGCGCCGGCCATCAGCGAAAGAAAGTAGCCGCGGTCGCGGTAGGAGAAGCGGTCCTCAGCCAGCCAAGCGCTATATAAATCCACGGCCCGGATCGGCTCGCCCGCCTCGCAGTGGCAGATAGCCGTCTGCAACTTCAGCAGGTCATGGCTGTAGTGGCGGCCCAGCTGGTCGGCGTCCCGATCGGCGGCACCGGCCGCGTTGAACAGCTCCCAGGCTTCATCGAGCTTGCGCGCAACTGCGGCACGAGGCTCACTGACCATCGCAAGACCGCGGGCTTCCTGCTGCGCTGCCTCGGCTTTGACAAGCGGCGGCAGCGTCCACGGGCCGGTCTGCGCCGCCTGCGCCAGTGTCAGCATGCGCAGACCATCCCGCTCGTCCCAGGCAGACTGGCTCTTCTTGAGAAGGATGTAGCCCTGCATCGGCCAGTCGCCCGCTTCTTGTGACCACTCCACTGCCCGGTCGCGCCAGAACGTGGCCAGGTCCGGTCGATACACGTCGCGATACAGCCAGCCGGCGAACTCCGCACCCCGCGCGCCGACGGCGAGCAACTGCCGCCGGATGGCGGGCTTGACCCGCCGGGCGTGCTGCTCAACCACGCCGACTACGCCAAGCACAGCCGGCAACGTGCGCTGCGGACCCCGGCTGCCATCGTCATCCGCGCAGCTCATCAACTGCTGCTCGAAGTGGCCGACCATCTTCGCGTCTAGGTAGCGCCCCGAGTCGGACATCGCGGCCGTCAAGTGCTGTAGGTCGTCGAGATTCAGCACCGGGAAAGCCGCCGACAGCTGCTCGGCGAAACCGGCTGGCGATTGCAAGCTTCGGGTGACCGATGCGTCGAAGTCGGTGTGCTGCCGTTCGTCCTCAGTCAGCAGCGCGAACCGCTCTTGGGCAGCTCGATCAGCCTGGCCGAGCGCGGTGTCGAGAATGGCCTGGTAGTCCGGCCGTGGGCAGGTGTGCGCGCCGCCGGCCTCCCACTTGGAGACCGTTCGAGCAGCCACGCCCAGGTGCTCCGCAAAGACACGGACGCTCTGCCGTAGCGCCTGGCGGAGGGCCCGCGCCTCGCGGCCGGTCCAGCGGCGAACGGTCGCCATACGGTGACCTCCCGTCCGGCATTGTTGCAGGATTTCTCTGCCCGGTACGACGGAAGTGCAACGGACGTTCGACAGTTGATCGTTTCGGGAGAGAGCGTATCCGGACAGCGTTTCGTCACGTGACGGATTCGCGCGAACACTGCCGGTGCCACCTGCCCATGACGACACCAGCCGAGCCGTATTGGTCGCCACGGCGTGATCCAGAACCAGGCCCGCACGTGCTAGCCGTCGCACTGCATGGGGAAGATCCGAAGTTTCTCCGCCGAGTCCGCGTGTCAGGTGGTTGGCATAGCCAGGGCCTCGGTGCTGCCCATCCCGACGCCACACCGCCGAGGCCGTGGACGGCCGTTGGGCAGTGCTGGGCCGGGGAGCAGCACGCGGTAGTCGACGTGACGGCGTATCTCGCGCGAAGCATGGATGACCGGCCGCGCGTCGTGGTGATGACTGACGTACGCCTGCCGCACGAGCAGTCCCGGAACGGACATGGCTGTCACTGAGCCGGAGCTACGCATGTTCCTGACCTGGATGACTTGCGCCCATGACCGGCTGGAACACGCCGTCCTGGACAGGCACGTCGCCGTTGGGATCGAGCGTGGCTCCGGCACTTACGAGGCAGCATGCGGCCGGATGATCGCCCCGCAGGCCATGATGTCTGCACCAGGGCGGCGTTGCGCTGCCTGCTGCGCAGTGCTTCGCCCGTGGTTCGCGCCCCCACCCAGAGCCGGAAGATCGCGCCCGCGACGTCGCCGTTAATCCGTCACCTGAGCAGCGATCTCGTCCGGCTCAGTAAAGCTCTCGTGGCTGGCGACCGCGTGTCAGGCACGGGACCGGTCGTGGTGGACGTGATTACAAAGAGTCACCACCCGATGACGGATGGTGGCTCTTTGGGTTTGCGTAAGGCATGTCTGGTGGAGCTGAGGGGAATCGAACCCCTGACCTACTCGATGCGAACGAGTCGCGCTACCAACTGCGCCACAGCCCCGCGGCGGCCGACGGGCGCCGGGCGCCGACGAGCGATGTTGAGGGTAGCAGCCAGTCACTCCCCCACGGCGCGGCGGTAACCGCGCGGGCCGGGGTCGGCGAGGTCGTGCAGGCCGGGGTCCTCATCGTCGAGGTCGATCACCGCGGTGCCCTCTGGAGCCGCCGGCAGCGGCTTGGGCCGCAGCGGCGGTAGTGCCGGCTGCTCGGGCTCGCGCCGGGTGCGTTCGTCCTGCTCGCGCTGCTGGTGCGGCTCGAGCGGCTCGAGCTCGGGCAGCGCCGGATCCTCCGACGTGTCGTCCGCGTCCCGTTGCTCGCGCTGTGCGACGTACTCGGCCACCGTCCGGCCACGGCGGGTGCCCGCCATCCTGGCGGCCCGGCGCTGGCGGATCTCCTCCTCGATGCGCACCTGTCGCCGCAGGTAGATGAGGTAACCGATAAGGAACAGGTCAATGGCGGCGTGCACCCACCACAGGATCGGGTCGGCGACGACGCCGGCCACGGCGGTCGCGATCATGGCCAGTACCAGGGCCAGCACGACGCGCTGGCGGACAGAGTAGCGCGCTCCGGCGGCGAGCATGGCGGCCTCGGGGTCGAATCCGCCGCGCCCGGAGCGGTAGCCGCGCCCTGGCTTCGGAGCAGCCAGCGCTGCCTGGGCGCGGGGCTCGGGCT
>JACDBJ010000363.1 GCA_013695005.1 Pseudonocardiales bacterium | reverse complement strand
AGCCGCAGCAAGCCTACGAACGCGGCAACGAGGCCGTCCGCACCATCCTTAACCAAGCCTTCTTCACCAAGCTCTACATCGACGCCGGCAAAGTCATCGACCACGACGCACAAGAACCTTTCGACGCCCTCGGCGAGTCCTACCGCGTGTACCGGCTCAACCGCACAAGCCGCAGCACACCGAGATCACCCGCATGCACTCACGGCGCCAAAGGACACAAGGCAGACTCACCCAACCCGATCTCTGCGGACCAGGGTTGGAGTAAGCCTGCGATGGTGGGCGATACTGGGATCGAACCAGTGACCTCTCCGGTGTGAACGGAGCGCTCTCCCGCTGAGCTAATCACCCTGGGGTTGCATCAGGCGCGCTTCGAGCGCGGATGCCGACGCTCATGCACGATACCGGATCAGGCGAACGGCGACTTGACCCAGGTCCAGTCCTCGAAGCCGAGCCAGTCGGCGATCGTGGACAGTGCTCCCACCAGCCAGAGCGTGACGAGTACCAGCAGCGTCGTCGCCACAAAGGTCAGTACCCGCACCGACCAGTGCTGGCGCGACAGCCAGTCGTTCCAGGAGTCATAGCGCGCGCGAAACCAGTGCAGCGTTCGACGTGCCCACTCGAACTCGCTGGCGAGGATCCCGAGGCCGGCGAAGACGATCAGCCAGCCCGGCCCGGGGTAGGGGATGAGCACGATGCCGAGCGCCAGGACAACGGTGCCGATCAGCGCGATGCCCCACCGGCGGATGGGCTTCGACGCCGATGACTTCGACCGGGTCCGACTGCTCTGGCTCAGATCTGCACCTGCCCGCTCGCGACCACTTGGGACGGCGAGGCGGGTGCCGATCGACCTGGCTCCAGCGAGATGGCGTAGCCGGTGAAGCTGTCCGCCTCGTCCGCCGACCCTACGCGGCGCGGGCCGGTAGTGCCCTGCGTGACATCGAAGGCGTCCAGTGCCTGTGGCGGCCCGGTGCCGATACCCCACAGCACGTACGTGTGGGTCGACGTCGGGTTGGGCATCATGCCGACGGTGATCAGCTTGCGCTCGCCGTCCGCGACCACGACCGCGGCGACCGGCGCGCCGTTGGGCGGCGTGAGCATCGCGGCCTTCGCTCCTGGGCGCTGCAGTTCCGAGAGCAGGCTCGCGAGCTGCTGGGTCTGAGAGGTCTCGGCGTCGCGCTGCTGCTCCACCGACGCGGTACGGGTGGCCAGGCCACCGATGCCCAGCGCGACAGCGACCGCCGCGGCGACCAGCGCGAGCTGCCAGCGTCGGGGGCGTGCCTGCGGAGCCCGGGACGGCCCCGAAGGCTCGGACGGCGGCTGGTCCGGGGTGGGCTGGGCCTGCTCCGGTGCCCGCTCCGGTTCCAGCGCGGGAGGCCGCTGCGGCGGCGGAGCAGGCTGGGTCTGCGCAGGCGAGAGAGGTGGCGGCGCCGGAGTTGAGGATGCCGGCCGAAGCGAGGGCAGCGGGAGGGTGAGCTGCTGCGGCGTCTCCTCGACGCGTGCGAGCAGGCCGGCGCGCAGCTCGGCCGGTGGCTCGGACGTCTGCTCCGAGGAACCCAGCATCGCCAACAGCTCTTCTGTCTCGTCGACGAGCACGCGGCACTCCTCGCAGGTCGGGACGTGGGCGGCGGCCTCGGCCTCCTCCGCGGGTTCGAGAGCGTGCAGTGCCCACCCGACGGACTGCTCCGCCTGCGGGCAACGGAAGTCCTGGGCGGGCCTCATCGGCCTGGTCCCGACAGCCCGGTGGCCGGCTCGATCAGCAACGGCCCGAGCAACCCGCGTAGCCGCTGCAGGCCGGTGAACATGCGCGACTTGACGGTGCCCAGCGGCACGCCGGTGATCGCGGCGACCTCGCGCTGGGTGTAACCGCGGTAGTAAGCCAACACGATCGCCCGGCGCTGCTCCTCGGGCAACCGCCCCAGGGCGTCCTGTACGTACTCGGCGAACACCGCGCTGATGGCGGCCTGGTCCGCGCCCGGCCCTGGCGGGGCCGACCACTCGTCGCCGTCCCCGGATGCCGGCACCGTCCGCTTGCGCAGGGCGCTCTCGCGGCGCACGGCGTCGACGGACTTGTGGTGCACGAGAGTCAGCAGCCAGGTGCCGAAGCTGCCCTTCGTCGAGTCGAAGCGGCTGGTGTCGCGCCAGAACGCCAGGAACGCTTCCTGCACGACGTCCTGGGCGATGCCGTCGTCCGCGCAGATGCGACGGGCCAAGGAGTAGGACGGGCGGGCGTAGCGGTCGTATAGAGCCGCCATGGATGCCTGGTCACCTGCGCCGATGCGACGAACCAGCTCGTCGTCGGGCGGATCGGCGGAGCGGACGCTCACCCTGCGACGGGCCGACGGGCTCGCCGCACCACCATGCAGCGCGGAGGCGTCGGCAGCATCGCCCACCAGCGTTGTCCTCACGTAGGGGCCATTCGCTGCTGGCAAGTCTACGGTTCGGTTTGCGCTGCCGCCGCACCGCCTTGCATCCGATGCAGCGCGCTGGACCAGTCGGTCTTGGTCGCTGGCCCGATCGAGTGAACTCCCATGTCAACTCAGCATTGCCCGTCTCTCGCGCGTCACATCAACGCGTGCCGGTCGTTTTGCCCACTGAGGATCGGCAAGAGCAAGAGCACGACCGAGAGGTTTCGCGATGCGCAACGACCACACGACCGTCCGCTCCCCAGCGATGTTCGACCTGATCGCCCCGCACGCAGAAGCCGTCCCAGTCGAGGTCGAGCTCCGCTACGACGGTCGCGACCCGTACGCCGTGCAGGCGTCCTTCCAGACCGGCCGCACCGGCACCACGGTCGAGTGGGTGTTCGCCCGCGACCTGCTCGCCGACGGGATGATCACCGAGTCAGGTACCGGCGACGTCAAGGTCCGCCCGGCGCGGGGCAACCCGGACCGCATCGAGCTCGAGCTCACCTCGCCGTCGGGTCACGCCCTGTTCGCCGCCAACGCGGCCGAGCTTGCCGAGTTCCTCGAGCGCACCTACGAGCTCGTCCCGCCCGGGTCCGAGTACACCTGGATCGACCTGGATCTCGCCCTGGACGACTTGCTGTCCAGCGGTACCAGCTGACCCGGGGTCGTGTTGGTCGCCTTCTCGGCGTTGGGATAATGTCGAGGGACGCAGGTAGTAGGCGTCGCTTGCGGACGTAGCGCAGCTGGTAGCGCATCACCTTGCCAAGGTGAGGGTCGCGGGTTCGAATCCCGTCGTCCGCTCGGAGGGTGCTCGGGTCCGCACTAAGCCGTCAGGTCCCCGGGTCCGTGATCGTGGGCGGAGTGGCCGAGTGGCTTAGGCAAGGGCCTGCAAAGCCCTGTACGCGGGTTCGATTCCCGCCTCCGCCTCGGGCGATTAGCTCAGTGGGAGAGCGCTTCCTTGACACGGAAGAGGTCACAAGT
>JACDBJ010000344.1 GCA_013695005.1 Pseudonocardiales bacterium | reverse complement strand
CCGGCACCGCCGGCCACGTCGCAGACCGGCACGACCCGGCGTTCCAGGCCCTTGCGCTGAGCGAGCTGGCCGACGCGGCGCTGAGCGAGGCCCGCAGCGCCGGCGTGGAGCACGCCGACCTGCGCGTCGAGCGCGTCGCCGGCCAGAGCCTGGCGCTGCGCGACGGTGTGGTGACCACCGCCGAGGACACCCTGACACTCGGGCTGGCCGTCCGGGTGATCGTCGACGGCACCTGGGGGTTCGCTTCGCACACGACGCTGACGACCGACAGCGCCGCCGATGCCGCCCGCCGCGCCGTCGAGGTGGCCGGGGCCCTGCGCCGGCTGAACACCGAACCCATCGTGCGCGCCCCCGAGCCGGTGCACGCCGACGCGGTGTGGGTCTCGGACTACGACATCGACCCGCTCGCCGTGCCCATCAAGGACAAGCTCGACGTGCTGGAGGAGTGGTCGCAGCGGCTGCTCGCCTCCGATCCGGTCGACCATGTGCAGGCGCACTGCACCCAGGTCAGGGAGTGCAAGTTCTACGCCGACCTCGCCGGCACCACGACCCGCCAGCAGCGGGTGCGGATCCTGCCGCGGCTCACCGCCACCGCCGTCGACCGCGCGGAGGGCGGCTTCGAGACGATGCGGACGCTCGCGCCGCCTAGTGGGCGCGGTTGGGAGTACCTCTTCGGCGTCGGCTGTGACCTCGAGGCCGAGATCGAGGACCTGCCCGGGCAACTGGCCGAGAAGGTGAAGTCGCCGAGCGTCGAGCCTGGCCGCTACGACCTCGTCATCGACCCGTCGAACCTGTGGCTGACCATCCACGAGTCGGTCGGCCACGCAACCGAGTACGACCGGGCGATCGGTTACGAGGCCGCCTACGCCGGCACGAGCTTCGCCACCCCGGACAAGCTCGGTAGCCTGCGCTACGGCTCCCCGCTCATGCACGTCACCGGTGACCGCACCGTGCAGCACGGGCTCGCGACCATCGGCTACGACGACGACGGCGTGCAGACCCAGCAGTGGGACCTGGTGCGCGGGGGCATGCTGGTCGGCTACCAGCTCGACCGCACGTTCGCCCCGCGGCTCGGGCTGGACCGCTCCAACGGCTGCGCGTATGCGGACTCGCCGCACCACGTGCCGATCCAGCGGATGGCCAACGTGTCGCTGCAGCCCGACCCGGTCGTCGACCGCTCCACGGAGGAGTTGATCTCCGGCGTCGAGCGCGGGATCTACGTTGTCGGCGACAAGTCGTGGTCGATCGACATGCAGCGCTACAACTTTCAGTTCACCGGCCAGCGGTTCTACCGGATCACCAACGGCAAGCTGGACGGCCAGCTCCGCGACGTCGCCTACCAGGCCACCACCACCGACTTCTGGGGCTCGCTGGACGCGCTGGGCGGGGCGTCGAGCTGGCGCCTCGGTGGGGCGATGAACTGCGGCAAGGCGCAGCCGGGCCAGATCGCACCGGTCAGCCACGGCTGCCCGCCGGCGCTGTTCCGCGGCGTCAACGTGCTCAACGTGCAACAGGAGTCCGGCGGATGATGCGGCCCACCGAGATCGTCGAGCGCGCACTGGAGGCGTCGAAGGCGTCCGGCTGCGTGGTGATCGTCCGGGAGAGCAGCGAGGCCGTGCTGCGCTGGGCGAACAGCACGATGACCACCAACGGGCACAGCACGTCGCTGCGCTGGTCGGTGATCTCGCTGGTCGACCTGGACGAGGGCACCGGAGCCGGCGTCGTCAGCTCCAGTGCATCTGTCACCGACATCGCGCAGATCACCGACGCGCTGCGCGCCAGCGAGCTGGCCGCCCGACAGTCGGGTCCGGCACAGGACGCCGCCCCGCTGCCGGACGAGTCCGAGGCCGCGCCGAGCGCCGCCGACTGGTCCGACGAGGCGGTCGCGACCTCCGTCTCGGTGTTCGGCGGGTTGTCCGAGCAGCTGGCGGACGCGTTCGTCGCCGGTCGCTCGGCCGGGCACCTGCTGTTCGGCTTCGCCACCCACGACCTGACCACCACCTGGCTGGGCACCTCCACCGGCATCCGTCGTCGGTGGGCGCAGCCGGAGGGCTCGGTCGACCTGAACGCCAGGACGCCCGACGGCGTGAGCTCCGCGTGGGGCGGCATGTCCAGCTACGACTTCGCCGACGTCGACCTGACCGGGCTTGCCGGCGACCTGACGACGCGCCTGGGCTGGGGCAAGCGCCGGCTGGACCTGCCGGCGGGGCGCTACCCGACGATCCTGCCGCCGTCCGCGATGGCCGACCTGATGATCTACTTCGCGTGGTCGATGGCCGGCCGGCCGGCGCAGGAGGGGCGCAGCCCGTTCTCCGCGCCCGGCGGGGGCACCCGGGTCGGCGAGCGGCTGACCGACAAGGGTCTGACGCTGTTCAGCGATCCGACGGCGCCCGGGTTCGACTACGAGCCGGTGCTCGCCACTACCCGGTCCTCCGACGAGGTCAGCGTGTTCGACAACGGCGCCGCGATGCGCCGCGTCGACTGGGTGCGCGAGGGCGTGATCAACGAACTGGTCTACCCGCGCGGCTCGGCGAAGGAGCTCGGCGTCGAGTTCATCCCGCCAGGGGAGAACCTGCTGCTCAGCGGCGGTTCGGACGCCTCGCTCGCGGACCTGGTCGGTGGCACCGAGCGTGGGTTGCTGCTCACCTGCCTGTGGTACATCCGCGAGGTTGACCCGACGAACCTGCTGCTCACCGGGCTGACGCGCGACGGCGTCTACCTCGTCGAGGGAGGCGAGGTGGTCGGCGAGGTCAACAACTTCCGGTTCAACGAGAGCCCGATCGACCTGATCCGCCGGGCCGCGGAGGTCGGTGCCACCGAGCGCGCGCTAGGGCGCGAGTTCAAGGACTGGTTCACGCGTACGGCCATGCCGCCGGTGCTGGTCCCCGACTTCAACATGAGCTCGGTGAGCCAGGCGTCCTAGGCGGTTCAGCCCTTCCCGGTGAACGACACCGCCAGCCCGGCCTCGGCGTTCACAGCGTCGACGGTGAGGTTGTCCAAACTGGTCGGCATTGCCACCGCGATCGGGAAGACCACCGAACCACCCGGCTGGATCGTCTGCTGAGGCACACCGACATAACCAGTCGCCGGGTGAACGATCATCTGAACCGGCTTGCCGTTGACCGTCGCGCTGAGGATCCACCCGTCGGCAGCCAGCGCGCCATTGGTGGCGTTGATCAGTGTGACGCTCATCCGCAAAGCCCGCGGGTAGGCGGCCGAGGTGAGGCCGGGTACGACCTTCAGCTGTGGGCTGTTCTTCAGCCCGGCGACCTTCATCTGCCAGCCGCCGAGCTTGACGACCTGGCCGAACGCCGCCGGCGCGAACGGCTTGGTCACTGTGGCGGCGCTGACATCTTGGCCGGTGGCCACGTCCGCTGGCCGGACGGTATCGCCATCGCCACCAGCCGCCTGCGAGAGCTGCCATCCGCCGACACCGACGGCCAGCAGAGCGGTGAGCACCGCGATGAGCGCGATCAACCACCAATTACGCGTGCCGGCGGTACGCAGCCGAGCCTCGCCAGCCCGGGCCGCGAGCCGTACTGGCCGGGGCCCGGCGGCGAGCCGGGCGAGCTGTGTCCGAGCCGCCAGCCTGATCCGGTCCGCTCGGGGCGCCAGCGGGACCTGCTGCGCTGTGGCAGCGGGCTGATCTCGCTGAGCTCCGGCGGCGACGGCCGGGTGCGTGAGTCGGGGCGCGTCGGCCACGATCATGCACTGCTCCGGCAGTACGCAGGGCATCGGGGCACTGGCCGGCTCGCCCACCTGATCGTTGTGCTCCTGCACCGAGCGCACAGCCAGCGCGCGCACCATCCACTCCTGCAGCGACCCCGGCCGTGGAATGTGCGGCACATACGGCTTCGACGGCTTCGCCTGACTCATGTGCGTCTGGTCATGATCGGGCTCCCCAGGAGTAGTGCAGACACGCCTCCACGGCAAGTAACGACCGACATGCCCAAACGGCACATATCTCCCCCGATCAGGGGACACTCGGTCGTGGAACTGTGACTTCGGAGCGATGACATCTGTTCACCATCGGCTCGATGGGACGCGCAGGGCGACTGGTCTCTCGGGTGCGGCAGGCCTAGCGCTCATCCCTTCCCGATGAAAGACATGGCCAGTCCGGCCTGGTCGTGTACCGCCTCAATGGCGAGATCAGTCCGCCCTCGTGGTAAGGGGACCGCGACCGGAAACACCACGGAACGACCTGGAGCGATCGTCTTCTGCGGCACGCCGATGTACTCCGTGCCCGGGTAGGTGATCATAGTGACCGGAGCGCCGTTCACGGTCGCGCCGAGTACCCAGGCGTTGGCGGCCTGCGGGCGGTCGGTGCTGTTGACCAGTGTCACGCTCATCCGCAAGATGCGTGGGAAGGCCGCCGTGGTCAGGCGCGAGATGGCCATGAGCACGGGGCAGTCGTACATCGCGATGATCTTCACCTGCCAGCCATCCAGCGTCGCGAGCTCCTTGAACGCCGCGGGCTTGGTCAGCTTCGTCACCATGGGGGTAGCCGGCTTCTCGGGCTCGGAGCCGGTCACGAAGAGCGCAGGCGGCGGGGCAGCCTCGCCACCGCCTCCACCGGTCTGTGACAGCTGCCGGCCGCTGACACCAAGGGCCAGGACAGCGGCGATCACCGCCACCAGGGCGATCCACCGGGGGCGCTTGCGGCTGCGCAGCTGACGCATGGTGGCGCTGACGCCGGCTCGGACAGTGGGTGGCTTCGCGGCACTGGCCGGCGGTGCAGACGTCACGCCGGGCTGCTCCAGCGCGACCGAGAAGGCCGGAGCAGCAGGCGACACGGGGATCGGCTGTGGCGCGGGTTCGCCGGCTGGCTCGATTGCCGGCTTGATGGCCGACTCGCTGGGCGGCTTGGTGGCCGACTCACGCTGCGGGACGTCGGTCGCGTCCGCAGCGTCTGGCGGGTCCGCTGGCGCGGGAGGGGGCGCGCTCACCTCGTTGGGTTGCTGGCCGTGCGACGAGCGCGCCGTCGACGAGCGCAGCACCCACTCCTGGAGCGATCCGGCTGGCGGGCGTGGTGGAGGCGGTCCTGGCGGCTGTGTCGGGTTCATGATCCGACTCCCCGGGGTAGCGACGGCTAACCGACTTTCACAGAAAGTAACGAATGATTGGGCTGATCGGGTAGAGAACCCCCCGGTCAGGGGACACGCGGTCGTGTAGGGCGTGGGCTACCGAAACGCGGCGATGACCTTGCCCATACGGGCCACGGCGCCGGCGTCGGCGAGGTTCGGCAGTCGCACGATCAGCTCCGCTGCGCCGGCCTCCGCCAGCCCGCTGAGCCGTCCGACCTGGTCAGACACCGTCCCGGAGTTGATGGACGCGGCATACTGCGCAGGATTCTGCCGGCGCGGGCGCAGCCGCTCCACCAACTCGGACAGGTGCCGGTCGTCCTCACCGACTAGTGCCGTGCCCAGGTGCGTGACCACCACCTGATCGGGGTCGCGTCCGAGGTCCGCGCAGTGCGCCCGCAGCACGGCGGCCTTGTGCCGCACGTTCGCTGCGTCGCCGAAGACGTTCGACATGTCGGCGTACTGCGCCGCGAGCCGCAGCGTCCGCCGCTCCCCGCTGCCGCCGATCATGATCGGCACGTGTTCCTGTAGGGGACGCGGGTAGCCGACCGCCTCCGGCACGCTGATCACGCGACCCTGGTACGCAGGGCTGCCCGGCCCCCACAGCAGCGGCAGCAGCTCAAGCGCGTCCTCCAGCAACGCGTAGCGCTGGCGCACCGCAGGGAAGTCCCAGCCGTAGGCCCGGTGCTCCTGTTCGAACCAGCCGATCCCGAGCCCGCAGATCGCGCGGCCGCTGCTCAGGACGTCCAACGTCGCGATGATCTTGCCGAGATGCGCGATGTTGCGGTATGTGATGCCGGTGACCAGCGTGCCGATCCGCAACCGCTGCGTGCAGGCGGCGAGATACCCGAGCGTCGTGTAGCTCTCCAGCATGTCGTCCCACGCGCGGCCGACCTGCGGGATCTGCCGGAAGTGGTCCATCACGTAGATCGCCTCGAAGCCGGCCTCCTCGGCAGCGCCGGCGATCTCGCGCAGCCGTCCGGCGGTCTCGGCAGCCTTGCCGGGGAAGTCGAAGGTGGCGACCTGCAGCCCGAAGCGCGGTCCGGTCTGTCGCTCCGGCTGGTGCTGGGACGCCTGCGGTGCTCCGACGAACGCCTGCGGCACGACCCGCACCGGCTGCGGAGTGATCACGTCGTGGTAGCCCTCGCCGGCGAGCGCGTCACGGGTCTGCGCCCAGGACCGCAGCTGAACGGTGAGCACGTCGGCCGGGATCCGCTTGGCCCGGCCGCGGTTGCGCTCTCGGCACTCCCGCGCCGGGGTGTCGAATGCGACCGCCACGCACGGCAGGTCGTGCTCGCGGGCCAGCGCGAGCCAGCGCAGGCGACGGTCGGCGTCGAGCCCGAGCGTGTCGATCACCGTGGTGATCCGCCGGCTCAGCCGCTGCGCAACGACGGTCTCCAGCAGGTCGAACGCCGCGGTGCTGGCCTCGATGTCGTCCTCGCCGAACCCGACCAGGGCGCGTAACCGGTCGCTGGACACGATGGCGTCCGGCGCGAAGTGCGCCTGCGCCCACGTCGTCTTGCCCGAGGCACCGGGCCCCACGAGCAGCACCACGCACGGCGACGGCAGGCGCAGAGCGTCAATGCCTTCCATCAGCTCAGTCTGGCACCGGCCCGGTGCAGCGTGACCTCGTTCAGCTGGCCACCGACGACCTCGGCCGTCATCCAGGTGCAGTGCGGCTGGCGGCGGCGGTCGGTGGGCGAGCCGGGGTTGAGCAGCCGCAGGCCGGTGCCGGCGGTGGTGTCCCACGGGATGTGGCTGTGCCCGAACACCAGCACGTCGACATCGGGGAACTGCCTGGCGCAGCGCTGCTCGCGGCCGCCGGCCGCGCCGGTCTCGTGGATCATGGCGAAGCGCAGGCCGCCGAGCTCGCCGCGGCCCACCTCGGGCAGCCGGGCCCGCAACGCCGGCCCGTCGTTGTTGCCGTACACGCCGATCAGCCGCTTGGCGCGCCGCTCCAGGAGGTCGAGGAGGCCGACCGACACCCAGTCGCCGGCATGCAGCACGACGTCGGCGCGTTCGACCGCCTCCCACAGCTCTGGCGGTAGGTCTCGCGCCCGCTTGGGGACGTGGGTGTCGGCGATCAGCAGCAGCCGCATCACGCATCGATCCTCCCGGATCGCCGTGAAGGGGACACCACGGCTGTGTCGACGGCGGCGGAACAGCCGTTACGTCCCTTTCGTGACGGCGGGAACATCGGCCATCGGTCGCGCGTTGGTTGCGGCACATCCCCGATGTCGGAAGCCGAGGGTGCACCATGCCCGAGTTCGACCGTCAGCTCACCAACCTGCGCGACGCCGGCTACCCGCCCGAGGTCATCGCCGCGGCCGAGCCGCTCTGGAAGCTGGTCCCGCCGGTGGTCGACGGCTCGGCCATCCCGTTCGTCCTCGTCGTGAAGGGCGTGCCGGCCGCCGACGTGATCGCGCATGTGCAGCTGCGCGGCAAGGCCGGCTTCACCTCGATGGACGCTGACGACCTCGCGCAGTTCCGGCCGATTCCCGCGGTCGACCTGCCGGCCGGCGCGGCGTACCTGATCACCGAGGTCGACACCGGCAAGGCGACGCTGGGCGTGACGCCGCAGGACGGCCTCGAGCGCATCCTCGACGAAGGACGCTCCCCACTGACGCTCGACGAGGGACTCGCGCTGGCTATCCAGTTTCCGGACGCGCTCACATCGATGAACGCCTTCGAGATGGTCGGCTCCCGCTGCGGGGACCGGCGGGTCACCGGCGTGTGGGTCAGCAAGGACGGCAGGCCGCGGCTGGGTTGGTGCTGGGTGGGAAACCCGCACACCTGGCTGGGGATGGCGTCCTGTGCGGAGCGGGTGGCGGCTAGCGGACCAGCCGCCGGTCGAGTGCAAGCGGGCCAGAGCCGGCCCACAGCACGAACAGCATGAGCACCAGCAGCGTCGGCGCGAGCCCCAGGTGAATCGGCCCGCCGACGGTGCGGCCGGCGGTGCTGATCGCGCCGATCATGTCCGCGGCCAGCCCGAAGGCCGCCAGCCGGGTACCGAGCCCGAGCAGCAGCATCAGCCCGCCGCCGAGCTCCAGCAGCCCGACGAGGTAGACGATCAGGCTCGACTCCGGGAGCCCGTAGGTCACGAACTTCTCGGCCACCTCCTGGTGGCGGGCGAACTTCTCCACAGAGAAGCCGACGAACACCGCCCCCGCGACCCACCTGACCACGGTGGGCACGTAGGCGGCGCGCCCGCTCAGCCGCGTGCCGAACAGCATCTCGTTCAGCTGGCTCACGGGCGGTCACGATCCGAGCGCTCGGTCTTGATGCGCTGGAAGTTGAGGTACGCCTTGGACGGCGTCGGCCCGCGCTGGCCCTGGTAGCGGCTGCCGGCGCGGGCGCTGCCGTATGGGTGCTCGGACGGGCTGGACAGCCGGATCAGGCACAGCTGGCCGATCTTCATGCCGGGCCACAGCGTGATCGGCAGGTTGGCCACGTTCGAGAGCTCAAGGGTGATGTGGCCGGTGAACCCGGGGTCTATGAAGCCCGCGGTGGAGTGGGTGAGCAGCCCGAGGCGGCCGAGGCTCGACTTTCCTTCCAGCCGACCCGCGAGGTCGTCGGGCAGGGTGATCGACTCGAAGGTGGACCCGAGCACGAACTCGCCGGGGTGTAGCACGAACGGCTCGTCGCCCTTTGGTTCGATGAGCTGGGTCAGCTCGTCCTGCTGCTCAGCGGGGTCGATGTGGGTGTAGCGGGTGTTCATGAAGACCCGGAAGAACCGGTCCAGCCTGACGTCGATGCTGGATGGTTGCACCAGTTCCGGGTCGTAGGGATCCAGGCCCAGTCGGCCGGAGTCGATCTCGGCTCGCAGGTCGCGGTCGGACAGCAGCACCGCGCCACCATAGTCGCCGATGTTAGGATCAGCGGCCTCGCGGACGTAGTTCAATGGTAGAACATCAGCTTCCCAAGCTGAGAATGCGGGTTCGATCCCCGTCGTCCGCTCCACCG
>JACDBJ010000312.1 GCA_013695005.1 Pseudonocardiales bacterium | reverse complement strand
GCCGCCAGGTGAGCCACCAGCTCCCAGCGCGGAGGTGTCGCTCGGCCACACCGGCCAGCGCGGCCCGCAGCCGCTCGCTCAGCGTCGCGGCGGCCCCGTTGGTCGCGCCGAGGCCGTCCGCCAGCTCGGCAACAAAGATGTGCAGCGGGGCGTCGTCGGCGGCCGGCTCGAGGTTCAGCGAGCTTGAGCGTTCCACGACCCAGTCACGCAGCATCGGTGGCAGCGAGACCCGGTCGGCGATGAGGGTGGCCGTGATCAGCTCGACGGCCTGGTCGTCCTCGCCGACGGCGATCAGCTCCCTTGTCCAGGCGAGCAGGTCGTCGTCGATCCGGCCTGCGAGCCAGAGGAGGACCTCATGCGGCGGGACGGGGCCTACAGCGCTCAACTCGCTCATCTCGCCTCCCCTTCATCTCCGCAATCGTGGGCTCGCGGCCCCCCGAGCCTGTCAGCTCGCTACCGGCGCCGCATCCCGAACGTGGCTGGCCTGCCACAACGGCATCGAAGCCAGTAAAGCCAAGCGATGGTAGGCGGGTAACCCCAGCTTCGGCGAGAGCACCTCGACAGACGGTGTGCGGTCGCCGTGCGCGCGCAGGACCCGTTGCAACGTTCCGGTGAGTGTCGGTTGACGCTCTGTGCAGTGCGCGAGCACGACGCGTTGGGCCCGGTGGGCGTCCAACCGCCAGGTGCGCCGGATCTCGACGGTGCCGGCGTGGCCGCGAGCCACCGCTACCACCACCAGGTCGATGACGTCCTGCCCTGCGCTGCTGTCGGTGAGCGGGTCGAAGTCCACGTCGGGCTCCTCCGGCGCGGCCAGCGGCAGCACCGCGTCGATCAGTCGCTGCCGCCCGCCCCACTGCCCGACGCTGGCCTGCAGCATCTCCTGCTCGTTGTCGGTCAGGCCGACGCGATGGCGCAGCAGCGCCCGCGGCAACGTGTGACCCAGCGCGGCGTAGCCGTCGGCGGCGAGCCAGTCCCGCAGCCGCCACAGCAGCTCGTCGGGCAACCGGCCGGCCAGCCGGACCAGCAGGTCGTGGCAGGCCAACACCGCAGGGTCGAGCACCGCTGTGTTCGTCACCGGGCCGTTCATCAGCGCACCTCCACGACCATCTCGACCTCGACCGGAGCGCCGCTCGGAAGCTCCGCCACCCCGACCGCCGAGCGCGCGTGCGCCCCTTCGGTCCCGAACACCTCACCGAGCAGCGCGGACACCCCGTCGATCACCGCGGGCTGTTGCGAGAAGCCGGGGGCCGACGCCACGAACCCGGTCACCTTGACCACCTTGACCACGGAGTCGATGCCGACGAGAGCGTCGACCGCAGCGAGGGCGTTGAGCCCGCACAATCGGGCCAGCCCCGCGGCGTCGTCAACGGTGACCTCCGCGCCGACCTTGCCGGTGGCGGCGAGCGTTCCGTCCACGAAGGGCAGCTGACCGGCGGTGAACACCAGCGAACCCGAGCGGACTGCCGGCACGTAGGCCCCGGCCGGGGTCGCCACCCCTGGCAGGGTGACGTCGAGCTCGCGCAGCCGATCGGAGACGGTCATCAGCCTCAACCGCTGCCCGGCACGGGTCGTTTCAGGTACGCGACGAGCTGCTCACCGGTCGGTCCTGGCAGCACGGTGACCAGCTCCCAGCCCTCGCTGCCCCACTGGTCGAGGATCTGCTTGGTCGCGTGGGTGATCAACGGAACGGTCGCGTACTCCCACGCGGTGCGCGGCGAGGCGGGGGCACTCATGCGCCGTAGGATAGCCAGTCCGTCCCGACCAGGGCACCGGCGTCGCGCTGCGGGCGTTACCCGGCGGCCGCGACGCAGCGGTAGACGCGGGGCTCCGCGGCAGGTTCGACCGTCGGCCGGGCGGTGGGTGTGGAGCGTGGGCAGGGTAGCGACTGAAGTCACGGCCCGGCCGGCGCGACGCTCCGTAGGCTGGTTTGCGTGAGCACCCCTGGCTGGCCCCGTGAGCTGGTCGCGGCCCGACTGCATGTGGTGACCGGCAAGGGGGGCACCGGCAAGACGACGGTCGCGGCCGCGCTGGCGCTTGCGCTGGCCACTGGCGGGCGCCGCACGCTGCTCGTGGAGGTCGAGGGCCGGCAGGGCATCGCCCAG
>JACDBJ010000306.1 GCA_013695005.1 Pseudonocardiales bacterium | reverse complement strand
GGTGCACACGGTGCAGCCGGACTCGGCTTGGGGAGCACCCGCGCCGGAGACCTACGGCGCCGAGACCTACGGCGCCGAGACCCACCCGCCGCAAGCACCCCCGGCCCAGGCCTATGCACCGCCCCCGCCGGCGTTCGGCCCGCCAACCGACGGCAGCAACGATGACGAGCCGCCGGCCGACCGTTCGCCGCGACGCAAGCGTCGGGCGCTGATCGTGGCCGCCGTGCTCGGAGTGCTCGCGATGCTCTACGTCGTCGACCTAGTGCTCAGCCAGGGCGCGGTGCCGCGGGGTGTCACGGTCGCCGGGGTGAACGTCGGCGGCATGAACCCTGCCGAGACCGAGATCCTGCTGCGCTCGACGATCCAGTCGCGCACCACGCAGCCGATCCCGGTGCGCGCAGGCGAGGTGCAGGCCACCATCGACCCCCGCACGACCGGCCTGCAGGTCAACTGGGACCGGACGCTGAAGAACGTCAACGCTCAGCCGCTGAACCCGTGGACGCGTTTCATCACGTTGTTCAGCGACCGTCGGGTCGGCGTCGCGACCATCGGCGACCCGAACACCCTCGCCGGCGCGATCACCCAGCTCGTGCCGACGGTCGACCGGCCGCCCATCGAAGGCAACGTCCGCTTCCAGGGCACCAAGCCGCTGCCGGTGGAGCCGAAGGCCGGTCTGCGCCTCGACCAGGCGACGGCGGCCGACGTGCTTCGGCGCGAGTGGGTCAGCGGCGTTCCGGTCATCCTGCCGATGCTGGAGGACCAGCCGACCACCACGAGCGAGTCGGTTAAGCTCGCGATCGAGCAGGTGGCCACGCCTGCCGTCTCGGCCCCGTTCACGATCGCCGGCGAGAAGAGCAAGGAAGCCTCGATCGCGCCGACGGTGATCGCCTCCGCGCTGCACTTCGTACCGGACGGCTCAGGCGGCCTTCGGCCGGACATCGAGGCCGCTCGGATCGAGGCCGCGGCCGACGCGCAGTTGGCCTCCACCGAGCAACCGGTGCGGGACGCCTCGCTGGCGCTGCAGGGCGGCAAGCCGGTGGTGACACCATCGGTGGACGGCCGCGGCATCGACTACGAGGTCACGCTGAAGCCGCTGGTCGACGTGCTGCGTCGGCCGACCGACCGGCGGCTGGTCGCCACCTACGGCCCGCAGCCGGCGAAGCTGACCACCCAGGACGTCAACCGGCTCGGGATCACCGACGTGATCGGTGAGTTCACCACCAGCGGGTTCGCGGCGGACTCCGGCCTCAACATCCGCCGGGGCGCGCAGGCCATCAACGGCACGATACTCAAGCCGGGCGAGACGTTCAGCCTCAACGGCACGACCGGGCCGCGCAACGCCGGCAGCGGGTACGTCGAGGCCGGGATCATCCAGGATGGCCATCCCGCGCGCGGGGTCGGCGGCGGGGTGTCGCAGCTGGCCACCACGACCTACAACGCCGCGTACTTCGCAGGCATGACCGACGTCGCGCACACCGAGCACAGCTTCTACATCAGCCGCTACCCGGCGGCGCGTGAGGCGACGGTGTTCGAGGGCTCGATCGACCTGAAGTTCCGCAACGACAACCCCACCGGCGTGCTCATCCAGACGGTGTGGACGCCGTCGTCGATCACGGTGCGGATCTACGGCGTCAAGCGCTACGTCGTCACGAGCGCGACGGGGCCACGGACCAACCCGACCAGCCCCGGCGAGGTGACGATCCCGGCCGGGCAGCCGTGCTCGCCCAGCAACGGCTCCGGCGGCTTCACCACCAGCGACACCAGGACCATGCGGAAGATCAGCACCGGCGCGACGAAGTCGAACACCCGCACGGTGACCTACCGGCCCTCGCCGAAGGTGATCTGCGGGGGTTAGCCAGGACTAGTTCCAGGACTAGAAGGCCGCCTCGTCCAGCTCCATCAGCGCGTTGTCGGCGTGCTCCACAATGGCGCGCCGCGCGGTGAGCTCGGGCAGGACGGACATGGCGAAGAACCGTGCCGCACCCACCTTGCCCTGGTAGAACGTCCGGTCGACCGCCTTCAGCTCGCCATCGTCGAGCGCCACCTGCGCGACGTCGGCCTGCCGCAGCAGCAGCCACCCGATGAGCAGGTCGCCGACCGACATCAGCAGCCGCACCGTGTGCTGGCCGACCTTGTAGACGCTCGCCGGGTCCTCCGCCGCGCCCATGAGGTAGCCGACCAGGGCCGTGTTCATCGCCTGCACGTCGGCGAGCGCAGCCGCGAGCAGCACCCGCTCCTGCTTGAGCCGCCCGTTGCCGGACTCGGCGCCGAGGAACCGCTGGATCTCGTCGGTCACGTGGGCCAGCGCGCCGCCGCCGTCGCGGACGATCTTGCGGAAGAAGAAGTCCATCGACTGGATCGCGGTGGTGCCCTCGTACAGGCTGTCGATCTTGGCGTCGCGGATGTACTGCTCGATGGGGTAGTCCTGCAGGTAGCCCGAGCCGCCGAGGGTCTGCAGCGACAGCGACAGCATCTCGTAGGCCCGCTCGGAGCCGACGCCCTTGACGATCGGCAGCAGCAGGTCGTTCACCCGCTCGGCCAGCGCAGCGTCCGCTCCGGTGGCCTCGGCGGCGGTGATCTCGTCCTGGAACGTGGCGGCGTAGAGGTAGATCGCCCGCAGGCCCTCCGCGTAGCACTTCTGCAGCATCAGCATGCGCCGGACGTCGGGGTGACGGGTGATCGTCACCCGTGGCGCGGTCTTGTCCAGCATCTGCGGCAGGTCGGCGCCCTGCACGCGCTGCTTGGCATAGTCGAGCGCGTTGAGGTAGCCGGTGGACAGCGTGCCGATGGCCTTCGTGCCGACCAGCATCCGGGCGTACTCGATCACCTGGAACATTTGCGCGATGCCGTCGTGCCGATCGCCGAGCAGGTAGCCCACGGCGGGCCGGCCATGCTGGCCCAAGGTGAGCTCGCAGGTCGCGGAGACCTTCAGACCCATCTTGTGTTCCATGTTGGTGGCGTAGACGCCGTTGCGCTCGCCGATGT
>JACDBJ010000300.1 GCA_013695005.1 Pseudonocardiales bacterium | reverse complement strand
AGCCGGTCACGGCCGCCTTCACCTCACTCGGGGTGTGGAAGGTGACCGGCAGGCCGGCGCGGGCCGCCACCAGCGCCACCACACCCCCGGCCTGGGCGGTGCCCATCACCGTGCGCACGTTGTGCTGGCTGAACACCCGCTCCACTGCGACGACGTCAGGGCGGTGGGTGGCGATCCACTGCTCTACGAGGTCGGCGAGGGCCAGCAGCCGCTCGCCCAGCTCGGCGGCAGGCGGGGTCCGGATCACGTCGACGGCCACACAGCTGACGCTGCGGCCTGCGCCGCCGTCGACCACGCCGAGGCCGCAGCGGGTGAGCCCCGGGTCGACCCCAAGCACCCGCACAGCCACTCCCTCCGGCGAACAACCGTTCGAGCAGGCTACCGACGGTGCAACAGGCAAGCCTCGGCGACGCGCCGGAATGCCCGGCCGTTCGACGCCGCCGTCGATGCCTCAGCGATGCCTGCGAGCGCTGGATAGAGTGCCCGTTACTGACCAGCCGAGTCGGCGATCATCGTTGGTCAGCGGCAATTTGGGGCGGCCACGGTGGTATTTGGATGTGCCGACAGAGATGGCGAGCGCTGGGGGGCGACGGTTGGAACTCGGAGATCTCGTCGAAGAAGCCGACCGGTGGGTCGTGCCGATAACAGGCCTCACCGTGACGCAGTGCCAGCTCGACTATGCGTTCACGATCATCGCTTGGGATCACGAGCGCGGTTCGTTCGCCATTCGTCTCGAGCAGCCCTTCACCCTCCTGACGGCAGGTCGTGTCGATGAACTCGTGCTCGATCCCGAACAAGATCCGTTGGCCATGGCGCCCGCGCTGTGCATCCTACGTGCGACCATCGAAGACGTGATCGCCTTCAAGGACGGGCGGTTGGAGTTGAGCGTTGAGGAGGGGCACGTGGTGCGTGCGCGCGCCGGCGAAGAGTATGAGTCGTGGACGATCACCGGGCCAGCCGGTCTGATGCTCGTGTCGTTACCCTCTGGCGGGCTGGCGACGTGGAGGCCCTGAACTGGGAAGCTCTGCTCGAAGACGCCTCGTGGGTGAGTTCGGGGCAAGGACCTGCGTCGCGTCGGCGAGCGCTTGCGGGACACCCGATCTCGCCACATGCGCCACGGCGATTCACATCCTTGGGCGCGGGCACAGGCTCATCGGCGATTAGCCGTGCCGGGGCGACGACGCGCGGCAAGCACGCACGCTGCTCCGGGTCGGTGCAGAATCCACGATCTGCCGTGTCGGCCGATTCTGGCATCTTGAGGTGTCGTATGATTTGTACATGACTGCCGAACCGCTCGGGTTGGACGCCGCGTCGGGCCCGGCCGAGCTGCCCGCCACCGAGGCCCGAAGCCGGTGGCCCGAGCTGATCGACGAGGTGCGCGACGGCGGCGTCGTGTACCTGACCCGCTACGGCAAGCGAATCGCGGCGCTGGTGCCGGCCGACGTTGCCGAGAATTATGAGCGGATCGAGGACGACTACTGGGCCCGGCGCGCTGCCGATGCGAAGGCGTCTGGTGGATCACCCATCCCGTGGGGTCAGGCAGTCGCGGAGCTGGAGTCTCCACCCGATGCGGACGAGGCGCCGAGCGGCCTGCGGTGACCCGCTACCGCATCTCCATCGAACGTGACGCACTACAGGCCCTGTCCAAGCTGGACAAGCCGATCCGGCGGCGAGTGCAGACGGCGATCGACGGGTTGGCCGACGATCCACGACCTCACGGCGTGCGCGCGCTGGTCGGCCAGCACGGCTTGTTGCGCATGCGCGTGGGCGACTACCGAATCGTCTACGAGGTCCACGACAACCAGCTGCTTGTGCTGGTCATCGATCTGGGCCACCGCCGCGAGATCTACCGCTAGGACGCCAACGTCCGGACCTGGTTCAGGCGCCCGGCTCAGCTCTGGGGTGGGTACTCCTTGGGCTGAGTGAGGCTGAACCAGTTGCCGGAGTCGTCACGGAACACCGCCTCGACGCCGTACGGGCGGTCGGCCGGCTCCTGCTGGAACTCCACGCCACGCGCCGACAGCTCCTCGTAGGTCTTGCGGCAGTCGTCGGTGTTCATCACCCCCGGTCCGAGGGCGCCTTTGGCGACCAGCGCCCGGATCTGCTCCGTGGTCTCGGCGTCGTGACCATTCGAGGTGTCGGCAAGGATCAGCTCGACGTCGGGCTGGCCCGGCGCGTGCACGGTCAACCAGCGAAAGCCTGCGCCGGCACCCTCGGACTCGTCGCCCACCGTGATGTCAGTGCCGACCTCGAAGCCCAGCTTCTCGGTGTAGAACGCCTTGGCCGATTCCTGGTCCAGCACCCACACGGTTGCGTGCGAAAACTTCATCACGTCGTCCTCCTGATCGGTCATGGTCGGTCGAACCGACGCTAAGGGCCGCCGATGCCGGGTGGCTTCTCCGTGCTTGCGGTGCCGTTGTGTGCGCTGCCGTTGTTCGCACCGGGCCGCGACCACGCCATCAGGAAGCAGCCCGGCACCGGCGGCGGCCCGCCGCGCGCGACCTGCTCGCGGCGGTAGACGCTCGGCGAGCTCCCGACCAGCTCAGAGAACCGCGAGCTGAACGAACCCAGGCTGCCGAAGCCGACCAGGTGGCAGATCTCGGTGACGGTCAGGTTGGCCGAGCGCAGCAGGTCCTTGGCTCGCTCGACCCGGCGGCGGCTCAGGTACGCCGCGGGCGTCTCGCCGTACGCGGCCCGAAAGCCACGCGCGAAGTGGTAGCGGGAGAACCCCGCGGCCCGCGCCATCGCGTCGAGGTCCAGCGGCTCGGCGAAGTGCCGGTCGATCAGGTCGCGGGCCCGCCGCAGGTGGAACACCGCCGGGATCACGGCGCGCCAGTGGGCGCCTCAGTGCGCGGCATCGTCCCAGCTGTGGCCGTAGCCGACGGAGACGTCCAGCGGGACGTTCAGCGGGTACGCCGCACCCATCTCGCGGCGCACCAGCGCCTCGACGACCTCGCGCTCCCCCTCGGCGATCTCCAGCACCAGCTCGTCGTGCACCTGCAGCAACATCCGCGAGCGCAGCTGTTCGGTGACCAGCGCTCGGTGCACACCGAGCATCGCGACCTTGATGATGTCCGCGGCGCTGCCCTGCATCGGGGCGTTGAGCGCCATCCGCTCGGCCATCTCGCGGCGTTGGCGGTTATCGCTGATCAGGTCGGGCAGGTAGCGGCGGCGGCCGAGGATGGTCTCGGTGTAGCCGTCGCGGCGAGCCCGCTCCACGACCTCGTGGAGGTAGTCGCGCACCCCGCCGAAGCGCGCGAAGTACTCGTCCATGAGCTCGCGGGCCTCGTCGGTGGAGATCCGCAGCTGCTGGGAGAGCCCGAACGCCGACAGTCCGTAGGCCAGCCCGTAGTTCATGGCCTTGACCTTGAACCGCTGCTCCGGGGTGATCTCGGTCGGCTCGGCGGCGAACACCCTCGCGGCGGTGGCGGCGTGGAAGTCGAAGCTGGAGCGGAACGCCTCGATCAGCGCGTCGTCCTTCGACAGGTGCGCCATGATCCGCATCTCGATCTGGCTGTAGTCGGCGGTCATCAGCTGTTCGTAGCCGCGGCCCACGATGAACGTCTGCCGGATCCGCCGGCCCTCCGAGGTGCGGATCGGGACGTTCTGCAGGTTCGGCTCGGTGGAGGAGAGCCGGCCGGTCGCCGCGATCATCTGGCTGTAGGTGGTGTGGATCCGCTCGTCCTCGGCGACCGTCTTGAGCAGCCCGTCCACGGTGACCTTGAGCCGCATGGCGTCGCGGTGTAGCAGCAGGTGCTGCAGGAACGGGTGCTCGGTGGCCTCGAACAGGGTCTGCAGCGCGTCCGCGTCGGTGGTGTAGCCGGTCTTGGTCCGCTTGGTCTTGGGCATACCCAGCTCGTCGAACAGCACGACCTGCAGCTGCTTGGGCGAACCGAGGTTGATCTCCTTGCCGATCACCGCGTAGGCGTCCTGCGCTGCCTGCTTCACCTGGCCGGCGAAGTCGGCCTCCAGCGCGGCCAGCGCGCCGCCGTCCACGGCGATGCCGGCGGCCTCCAGGTCGGCGAGCACCCCGAGCAGCGGCAGCTCCAGCTCGGCCAGCAGCTCGGCGCCACCGAGCCGGCCCAGCTCGCTGTCCAGGGCGTCCGCCAACTCACCGACCGCGCGGGCCCGCAGGATCTCCGTGGAGGCTCGCTGCGCGTCGGCCTCCTCCTCGCCGCCCAGCAGCGAGAGCTGACCGCCGTCGTCCTCACCGTCGA
>JACDBJ010000276.1 GCA_013695005.1 Pseudonocardiales bacterium | reverse complement strand
ACCGGGCCGGCGTCCCACCAGCGTGGGTTCGGGTAGTTACCGACCATGGACGTCGGGATGAGGATTTCCTGGTCTCCGACTCTCATCTGTTCTCTCCTCCTGAGTGCTCTCCGTTAAGCAGGGTCCGGCGACGGACAGCGCCGTTCCCTCGACTCGAGGTGGCGTGGATCACTAACTTCGGAACGTACTTGCCGGGAGCAGATCAAAGGGATTCTTGGTCCCGCAGGGACGAGCCCGATGTCCCGTGCGGCCAAGTTGAACGGGAGCCTAGGGGGCCGGCACCCGCGCCGACCGACAGAGGATCACCATGACCTACACCGCCGACCCACGCGTCGATGCCTACATCGACGCCCTACCTGACTGGCAGCAGGCCGTCTGCCGCGAGGTCCGCGACCTGGTCCACGCCGCCGACGAGGACGTCGTCGAGACGATTAAGCGCAGCGTCCAGCCGTATTTCGTGCTGGAAGGCAACATCTGCGCGTTGCTGGCCGCGAAGGACCACGTCAACGTCTTCCTGTACGACGGCGCGATCGTCCCCGATCCCGAGGGCATCATCACCGGAGGCCACGACAACAAGACGGCCCGCACGATGGCGGTCCGCCAGGGCGAGACGATCAACGCGCCGGCCCTCACCGCGATGCTCAAGCAGATCATCGCCAACAACCGGGCAGGCGGCTGGCGCAAGCTGAAGAAGCAGAGCTAGGCCGCTCGGCCGTCACTTCCCCGGGTTCAACCACGGGGGCGGGCCGACCTCGATCCGTGGCAGTCCGGACTCGACCCGGCCGAAACGGTCCGCGGCGGCCGCCCAGTCCTGGTAGGCGGCGGTGACCTCGGCCTGGCTGCGGGCCACGAAGTTCCTGCTGCGCGCTAGTAGCGCTCGGCGTACCTGGTGGGCGACTCGCCGAACATCGTGGTGAAGTCGCGGACGAAGTGCGCCTGGTCGGCGTAGCCGAGGTCGGCCGCTAGCGCGGCCCAGTCGATCCGCGCGCCGGCCGCCATTCGCTCGGTCACCTCGTGCAGCCGGTACCGCCTGATCACCCACTTCGGCCCGACGCCCACCTCGTCGGCGAACAGGCGCTGCAGCTGCCTCACGCTCATGGCGACCTGGCCGGCGAGCGCGTCGACCCGCGTGATGCCCGGCTCGGCGATGATCCGGTTGACGATCTCGGTGGCGAGCTGCGCCCTAGGGTCTCGCGCCGGCAGGTTCGCCCGCAACATCCGCTCGACCGTGTGCACCTCGGCCTCGTCGGGCAGGTCGCGGAAGACCTCCGCCGCCGGGATGCACCGGTCGGTGATCGCCCGGACCGGCCCACCCAGGAAGGCCCGGAAGCAGCCGGGCCGGAACGCCACCCCGAACACCCGGCCGCTGCCGTCGAGCTCCTTGAACACGTGCCGGCTGGACACCCCGTGCACCTCGGCCCCGCCATGATGGAAGGACAGGTGCACGTTCGGGTACGGGACGATCAGCTGCCGGTACCGCTGCGTGTAGTCCCACTTCGCGATCCAGTAGCGCGCCACGTACGGCGCGAGGTCCGGCGACGGCATCGGGAACTCGTGCTGCTGGAAGCGTTCCCAGCTCAGCTCACGATCGTCCCGGACCACGCGTCGAGGGTATGTCGCCTTTGTTCAAGACACCGGGCGGCGCCGTACCTACCGTGGTGCCATGTCCGGAGATCAGTTGATCGGGCGGGCGATCGCGCCAGTCGTGCAGATCGTGCGCAACATCAAGCCCGACCAGCTCGACGCGCCGACGCCCTGTGCCGAGTTCGACGTGCGCAGGTTGGTCCACCACCTGCTGTTCTGGGGCCCGTCATTGGAAGGCGCCGCTCGCAAGGTGGCCGTACCGCCGCCGGCCGAGGCCGAGTCGGACCTCGACCTGACCCAGGGCGACTGGGTCGGGGATCTCGTCGCGCAGCTCGAGCGGATAGCCGCGGCGTGGAGCGTGCCGCAGGCGTGGCAGGGCACGACCCACATGGGCGGCCCGACCGAGATGCCGGCGCCGTTGGTCGGCGGGATGGTCCTCGGCGAGACGCTGGTGCACGGATGGGACCTCGCCCGCGGCACGGGCCAGCAGGCGGCGTGGGACGACGACATCCTGGACTACGTCCACCGCGAGGTCGAGGCCACCGCCGACATGGGCCGGGAGATGGGGATCTACGGCCCCGAGGTTCCCGTCCCCGCCGATGCGCCGCTGCTGCACCGCATCCTCGGCCTCACCGGCCGCCGCCCTGCGTGAGCAGCTCGAGGTGACGGGGGTGGCCGACCTGTTCCATATCACCGAGAGCTAAGCGCTCACTCGGGGTCGGCGGCCTCGGCGCGCAGCCGCCGGGCAAGCGGCTCCCGCCCGGGCGGCTGGCTGATCTGCTGAGGCGGTCGTGCCGGTGGCATCGGATGTCTGGACGGCGCACCCGCGGTGACGGTGATGGGCTCACCGTGATGCATCAGCTCCAGCTCGGTGCCCTCCAGCAGCTCGTACGCAACGTGGTCCCGGCTGATACGCACCTGCAGTCGCTGACCACGCCACCGCAGCCGGAAGGCGATGCGGTTCAGGGCGCCCGGCAGCCGTGGCGCGAAGGCCAACGTCCCGTCGTTGAGGTGGCGCATACCGCCGAACCCGGCCACCAGTGCCGACCAGGCGCCGGCCTGCGCCGCGATGTGCACACCCTGCGAGGTGTTGCCGGCCAGGTCGGCGAGATCGAGCTGGGCGGTCTCGGCCAGGTAGTCGTAGGCCAGCTCGAGATGGCCGGTCTCCGCGGCGAGCACCGCCTGGGTGGCGGCCGACAGCGACGAGTCCCGGACAGTGACCCGCTCGTAGTAGGCGAAGTTCCGGGCCTTCTGCTCGGGGGTGAACGCCTCGGTACACAGCTGCATGGCGAGCACGAGGTCGGCCTGCTTGACCACCTGCTTGCGGTACAGGTCGAAGTACGGGTAGTGCAGCAGCAGCGGGTACTTGTCCGCAGGCGTGCCGGCGAAGTCCCAGACCGCGTGCTCGGTGAAGGCCTCGGCCTGCGGGTGGACCCCGAGCTTCTCGTCGAAGGGCATGATCATCTCGGCTGCGGCGTCGCGCCAGGACGCAGCCTCCTCCGCGTCGACGCCGAGCCCCGCCGCCTGGTCGGGGTGGCGCTGCACGGCAGCCGCCGCGCCCTGGAGGTTCCGCTGCGCCATCAGGTTCGTGTAGACGTTGTTGTCGGCGATCGCGCTGTACTCATCCGGGCCGGTCACGCCGTCTATCCGGAAGTGGCCGTTCAGGTCGTGATGGCCGAGCGAGCGCCACAGCCGTGCGGTCTGCACCAGCAGCTCCAGCGCGACGTCGCGCTCGAAGTCGAGGTCGCCGGTCGCCGTCACGTGGCGGATCGCCGCGTCGGCGATGTCTGCGTTGACGTGAAACGCCGCGGTACCGGCCGGCCAGTACCCAGAGCACTCCTCGCCACGGATGGTGCGCCACGGAAACGCCGCGCCGGACAGGCCCAGCTGTTCGGCCCGCTCGATCGCCGTCGGCAAGATCATCTGCCGCCAGCGCAGCGCGTCCGCCGCCGCATCGGGAGCCGTGTGGCTCAGCAGCGGCAGCACGAACGTCTCGGTGTCCCAGAAGGTGTGGCCGTCATAGCCCGGGCCGGTGAGGCCCTTCGCCGCGATCGCCCTCCGCTCGGCCCGCGCACCCGCCTGCAGCACGTGGAACAGCGCGAACCGAACCGCCTGCTGGATCTGCGGGCTGCCGTGCACCTCGACGTCGGCGGTCTCCCAGAAGTCGTCGAGGTAGCGGCGCTGCTCACTGGCCAACCCGTCCCAGCCGGTGTAGCGGGCCGCCGAGAGCGCCGCCCGGACCTGGTCGGCCAGCGCAGGGAACGACCGCCGCGACGACCAGCCGTAGGCGAGGTACTTCACCACCTGCAGCCGCTGGCCCGGCTCCAGCCGGCAGATGACGGTCGTCCTGGCGACGTCCTCGGTGGACGAGGAGTGGTACTCCGTCCGGGACGGCCCCTGCACGTGGTGGTCCATCGTCGCGGCCATCCGAAGCCCGGACTGCCGCGTGCTGTGCAGCAGCGTCGCGCCGGTCGCGTTGTGCCCATGCTGCGCCGCGACCAGCGGCTCGGCGAGTGCAGCGGCCACCCGCGGGTCGTCCTCGGTGTCGGGCAGCTGCTCGTTGGCGAACAGCTCGGACTGCAGGACCAGCAGCACCGGCTGGTCGACGGCCTCGACCTCGTAGTTGATCGCCGCCACCGCGCGTTGGGCCAGCGACACCAGCCGCTGCGAGCGCACCCGCACCGCCTGGCCGGCGGGGGAGACCCATTCCAACGAGCGGGTGAGGATGCCTGCCCGAAGGTCGAGCACCCGCTGGTGCGAGCGAAGCTCGCCGTAGCGCACGTCGAACGGCTCGTCGTCCACCAGCAGCCGGATGAGTTTGCCGTTGGTCACGTTGACGATCGTCTGGCCGGACTCCGGGTAGCCGTAGCCGGCCTCCGCGTAGGGCAACGGCCGCAGCTCGTAGAACGAGTTGAGGTAACTGCCGGGGAGCACGTGTGGGTCACCCTCGTCGAGGTTGCCGCGCATCCCGACGTGCCCGTTGGCCAGGGCGAACACCGACTCCGTGTGTCCGAGGGAGCCGAGGTTCAGCTCGTTCTCCCGAACGGCCCACGGCTCGACGGCGAAGATCTGCTGCGGGATCACGACTCGTCCAGCAGCTCGGCGAGGTCGTCGACGACGACGTCGGCCCCGTGTGCGCGCAACCCATCGGCCTGGCCGACCCGGTCCACGCCGACGACGTACCCGAAGTTGCCGGCCCGGCCGGCTTCGACACCGGCCAGCGCGTCCTCGAAGACCACGGCCTTGTCGGGCGGCACGCCGATCAGCCGAGCCCCTTCCAAGAAGGTGTCCGGCGCAGGTTTGCCGGCCAGCCCCTCTCGGGCGGCGACCAGCCCGTCGACCCTGGCGTCGAACAGATCGGAGAGCCCGGCGGCGTTGAGCACTTCCTCGGCGTTGGCGCTGGAGGTCACCACCGCGGTCGGCAGCCCGGCCGCGCGCGCCGCCTGTACGTAGCGCACCGAGCCGGGATAGACGGTCACGCCCTGGTTGCGGATGACGTCCAGCACCAGGTCATTCTTGCGGTTGGACAGCCCGTGGACCGTCGGTGCCCCCGGCGGGTCGTCCGGCGTGCCGGCCGGCAGGTCGATCTGGCGCGACTGGAGGAACGACAGGGTGCCGGCCATCCGCGGCTTGCCGTCGACGTAGGCGTCGTAGTCGCGCGGACTGAACGGAACGAACGGCTCACCCGTGGCACGGGCGCGGCTGGCGAGGAACTCGTCGAACATCAGCTTCCAAGCCGCCGCGTGCTGTTTCGCGGTCTGGGTGAGGACACCGTCGAGATCGAACAGCAACCCCCGTGTGGAGTCGGGGACTCCGAGCGCGCTGGACATCGGCTACCACCATCCGTTGCGTCTGGCTCAGACTCGATCACACCGCCGCTGACGGTACTTCCTCTCACCCTCGGCAGCCGGGTGGATGTCCGGGTCGGGCCGGCGGCCCCGACGGGTGGTTCGAACACCTCAGCGCCGACGACCGGGTCTCGGTCAAGCCGCGCGCCTCCCGGTACTGCACGCGATCAATAGCGGACCCAAGCGCGACCGCCTGATGATCGCGGTCGTTGCCGGTGTCGATGCCGGCGGCTTGGATCCGAACCTCAGCACAGGTCTTCGAGTCCGCCACCGGCCTTTCAAGGGCCAGTCGTCCGCCCCACGCTCTCAGGCGGGTGGGTAGGGCTGCTCGCGGAGCGCGGTCGCGAGATGAGCCGCGTTGGCCGCCACGGTCTTCTGCTGGCTCGCGACTGCCTCGGGGATCTCGTCGAGGTCCTTGTAGTCGGTGCTGCCCATCGCCTGGTCGTTCCAGTACACGCCGCCCTGCGCCGGCACCGTGAACCCGACGTCGTTCAGCGCCTGGTAGAGGTCAGCGGTGATCTTGTGGGCGCCGTCCTCGTTGCCGACGACCGCCACCACCGCGACCTTGCCGTATGTGAGCGGTCGGCCCTCGTCGTCGGTATTGGACAGCTCGGCATCCAGGCGCTCCAGAGCACGTTGGGCGACGCTGGACATGTGCCCCAGCCAGGTCGGAGTCGCCATCAGCAGGATGTCGGCGGCGAGGATCTTGCGCCGGATGTCCGGCCAGGCGTCGCCGGCGCCCATGTCGTCCTCGACGCCGGGCTTGATGTCGTGGTCCACCAGGCGGATCTGCTCGCCGCTCACTTCGTGCTCGCCCAGCTCCTTGAGCAGCTGCTCGGCCATCAGCTGGCTGCTCGACGGTGCGGGTGAGGGGCTCAGGGTGCAGATGACGGCGACGGCGCGCAGTGCGGGAGTGGTCATGTTGACGCGGTACCCGTCAGCCGTCGCACCCACACCTGGCGCCAGATGTCAGTACTCGTCGTGCAGCCGCCACCAGGCGAGCGCCGGGTCTGGGGGTAGTCCGCCGGCGAGTTCTCCCACTCCTCCTGCCGGCCCAGCGGCGTCAGGTCGAGGGTGTTGAAGTCGAACCGGAGCCGGTCGACGCCGCGGCCGGTGGTGAAGTAGGTGCGGTACACGTCGTCGCCATCACGGAGAAAGACGCTGAGCCCGAAGCCGCCGCCTGCACCGCAGTCGGCGCTGTACGCGCTGCCGCGGGACGAGTAGAAGGGCACGGTCCAGCCCATCCGTTGCCAGAAGGATGCGATCTGGGACAGCGGCATGTCCGACACCGTGACGAACGTGGTGTCCCGAGCCTGCAGGTGGGCGAGGTGGCCGACGTTGTCGGTGAAGCTGGCGCAGCCGCCGCAGTAGTCGTCGGGTCCGAGGTCCATGAACTGGTAGACGACCAGCTGGCGGCGCCCGTCGAACAGGTCGAGCAGGCTCGCCTTCCCGCCCTGTCCCTCGAAGGCGTAGTCGTCACCGAAGCGAACCATCGGGAGCCGGCGGCGCTCAGCCGCCAGCGCGTCGAGGGCGTGGGTGGCTGCCTTCTCCTTGGCCAGCAGCGCGTCTCTTGATGCCTGCCACTCTGCTGGCGAAACGACGGTAGGAAGGTTCACGGCGCTGTCCTCCTCTGGTTGGTTCCTTGAAGATGCTGACCGTAGCGATCACCGCATAGGGCGACCGGTGGACGGCCGGCGACGCGGGCCCGCCGGCCATGATCCGGCACCACGCCCTGCGGCGAGATCACCCATGCCGAGATCCGGTGCGCGCAGTGCGGCCAACCCCTGCTGGCCCAGGAGGTCGACATCGAGGCAGGTCCCGGACTCTCAGCTCTGACGGGTGCGCAGTCGTAGCACGGTGTCGTTGCTGCGCGGCATAGGCCTCGACGAGGTCGAGCGGCGCCTGCTCGGCCGCGACGAGCAGCCGTCGCTCCCGATGCGCGGCGTCGATCGCGACGGCCAGCTCGGACACTCGGTCATCGCCGGTCGGCTAGCCGCTGCTCGGCCGGATGTTCTGGTTGAGGTGGAACACGTTGTCGGGGTCGTAGAGGTCCTTGAGCGCGGTCAGGCGTGTCAGCTTCGTGGGCGGGTACGCGCGCCGGACGCCGGCGGCCCCCTCGTCGGTGAGAGCGTTGACGTAGACGCCGGTGGCGAACGGATCGAGCGCAGCCGCACATCGTCGCGCGGTGGCCATCCGGGCGGCGTCCTGCGCGGGGTCGGTCCACCGGGCGGCGACGACGAGCTCGAAGTGCGTGCCCCGCTGGCTGAAGGCCGTGTCGCCGTCGGGGACCTCTGCGATCGCGCCGCCGTAGGCCTGGAGACCGAACGCCGGCATGAGCGCACCCCGACCGTCCGCGGTGCCACGAAACCGGAAGGCGTCGATCGCCTGGTTGGTGAGCTCCCGAAAGTAGTGACCCTTCCAGTACCGACGCCGCCGGTGCCCCTCGATGTCGTCGTCCATCAGCTGAAGCTCCACGTAGGACATCTCCTGGATCCGCTCCGCGCCCGGACGCCCGAGCGCGCGCATCGCCGGCAATAGCGCACGACCCTGCTCGCGATCTCCGACCCACACGAAGCCGACGCCAGGCAGCGGCCGGTGCCACAGCTCCTCGGGCAGGAACGGCGCGGTCGCCTCGCCCGACCATGCCGTGAAGGTGGCCTGGCGCGGCGCCGTGGCGTTGAGCTCCTGCCATCCCCGCAGCACCGGCAGCGCGTCCTCCGCAGGGAAGAAGAGATCCGCGACCAGCGCGCGGGTCCCGAGCGGGTGCAGCCGGAACTCGAACTCGGTCACGATGCCGAAGTTCCCGCCGCCCCCGCGCAGCCCCCAGAACAGCTCCGGGTTCTCCTCCGCCTACGCGCGGACCAGCTCGCCGGCTGCCGTGACCAGCTCGAACGCCGCCACGTTGTCGCAGGACAGCCCGTACTGGCGCGCGAGCCAACCCATCCCGCCGCCGAGGGTCAGCCCGCCGACGCCGGTGTGCGAGACGTTGCCGGCGGTCGTGGCAAGGCCGTGCTCCTGCGCAGCCCGGTCAAGCGCCCCGAGCAGAGCGCCGCCCTGGACCCACGCCGTGCGCCGCTCCGGGTCTACCCGGACAGCTCCCATCGGCGTGAGGTCGATCATCAGCCCACCCTCGGGCACGCCGAGCCCCAGGATGCTGTGCCCGCCACAGCGCACTCCGATCTCGAGGTCGTGAGCGCGTGCGTACCGAACCGACGCCACGACGTCGTCCGTGCTCGCGCAGCGGACGATCATCTGCGGGCGCCGGTCGATCATGGCGTTCCACACGGTGCGCGCCTCGTCGTACCCAGGGTCTCCGGGTCGCAGTACGTGCCCGTCGAGCCGGTCGCCGATGGCGGTCGTCATCCACAGCTCCACATGGCGCTAAGTCTCGACCGCCACACTGACAGGCGAACCGCGGATTGTCTGCGCTCAGGTGTGGCGGCCGCGCCGGCGGGCCGGTCGTGGACGTCAGCGGGATAGCCCGCGAAGCACGGGAGGATCGGCCCGCCCGGCTGGTTACCGTCTCCGCATGGCCACGTGGGAAGACGTCCGCAGGCTGGCGTTGGCGCTGCCGGAGACGACCGAACAGTCAACAGGCGAGGGCAACACTCAGTGGCGCGTGAAGGACAAGAGCTTTGCGTGGGAGCGGCCGCTACGGCGCAAGGATCGCGAGGCGCTCGGCGATAACGCCGGGGACGGTGCAATCTTGGCCGCGTGGGTTCCTGACCTGGGGGCGAAGGAGGCGCTGCTCGCCGACGACGCCGACGTGTACTTCACGACCCCGCACTTCGACGGCTACCGCGCGATCCTGGTGCGTCTCGAGCGGGCCAGCGAAGCCGATCTCCAGGAGCTGCTGGTCGAGGCGTGGCTCGCGCGTGCGCCCAAGCGCCTGGCCAAGCAGTACAGCTCAGACGCCGACGCCGCGGGCGGCTAGCCAGCCTCGGGGGTCGACCTTCGTGCCGTTGGGCAGCTGCACCTCGAGGTGCAGGTGCGGGCCGGTGGACTGGCCACGGTTGCCGACCTCGGCGATCACGGCGCCAGCCGCCACTCGCTGGCCGACACTGACGAAGAAGCGGTTGACGTGGCCGTAGACCGTGATCGTGCCGTCGTTGTGGCGAACCCGGACCCACAGCCCGAAGCCGCTCGCCGCCCCTGCCGAAATGACCTGCCCGGCGGCGACGGCGTGGATCGGGGTGCCGATCACATTCGCGATGTCCAGCCCGGCGTGGAATGAGCCACCCCGCTGGCCGAACCCCGAGGTGACCCGGCCGACCACCGGACGCGCGAAGCCACCCACGGCGGCGGCCGGCGGCTTGGGCGCGGGTGCCGGCTTGGCCACCGGAGCGGGCGGGGTGACAG
>JACDBJ010000271.1 GCA_013695005.1 Pseudonocardiales bacterium | reverse complement strand
CGACAGCGCCATCCCGGGGCGCTGCCCCTCCCCGGCGACGGTGAACGGCCGCACCACGGTCACCGCGCCACCGGCGCGCAGCCGGTTGCGGCACAGCCGCTCCGCGGCGACCTTGCTGGACGCGTAGCCGCCGCGCGGACGTAGCCGGTGGTGCTCCGCGCACGGCCGGCCACGCCGGCTGCCCCCGTACACCGACGACGACGAGGTCATCAGCACCGGCACGTGCGCCGGAACAGCTGCCAGCACCGCGGCGGTGGCCAGCACGTTGTCGCGGTGCCGCCAGCTGTCGGCGTCCGGACGGCTGTCGCGTACGTCGGGGCAGCCCGCGAGGTGGAACACCACGTCGGCTCCGTGCAAGGCGTGGCGCACGGCGGGGTCCTCGTCGAGGAGGTCGGCGTTGAGGGTGGTCACGCCGGGGGAATGCGGCCCGGGCAGCCGGTCGATCGCGATGACCGGGCCGCGGTCGGCGAGCCCTCGGACGAGGCTTCGGCCGATGAACCCTGAAGCGCCCGTGACCACTGCGAGCATGCGTCAACCCCAGTCCGCGAGAGCCAAGGCTGCCCTAGAATAGGTGAGCCTTACCTGATTGATTGAAGACGGTAGCACGCGAGCTGGCCGGCCTGAGCGGCGAGATGCAGATCGACCGCCACGACGACGGCGAGCACACCTACACGTTCGACTACGACCTCAGCTGAGCCTCGACTACCAGCCGAGCACGCGACGCAGGCCGCGGTCTACTTCGACCATGAGCCAGCCGGGCACCTGCCCGGTGCGCTCCTCGAGATAGTCGCGGTCGACGGCCGTCAGCTGCGTGACGTTGACGACGGAGTCCTGTGGAAGTTCTGTCACCGATGCGGGAAGCAAGACGTTGCCCGGCATGCTCGCCAACCTGGCGTTGGTCGTCAACGCGACGCAGATGACCGTGCGCAGTTGGCTGCGGTTGAAGGGCGCGGACTGGACGATCACGACCGGACGTCTCAGCGCCGGCTCAGAACCCCTCGGCTCGCCAAGATCGACCCACCAGATCTCGCCGCGCTCAACCGCCATCGCCGGGCAACCGTCGAGCCGCCGCTGTGACGAACTCGGAGGCGTCCTCCGGGCCGACATGCTCCAGCGCCCGGTCGATGGCGGCCGTCAGCTCGTCGCCCTCCAGCTCGTCAGCCAGGCGTTGTGCCGCGGTGGAGAAGAACTCGCTGCGGGAGATGCCCAGCCGCTCGGCATGCTGCTTGACTCGCTCGAACACTGGGTCCGGCACCGAGATCGCGGTCTTCATGACTTGAGTATAACCGGGTAATACCGCTCAGCCAAGGCGTTCGCGGATGGTCCGGTTGATGGCTCGGCCGAAGGCGGTGACCACGCCGCGCACGGTGATCGGTTTGAGCCGGGTGAGCAGCTCCTGCAGCCGCTCGCGCTCCTGCGCCGGATGGCCACGGTCGCGGTAGGGCTGCAGTACCTGGTCCTGGAACAGCCGCATGAGGTCTTCGGCCAGCGCCGCCGTGTGCTGGGCGATCAGCTCGTTGGACCGGCGCAGCACCTCCGGCGGCAGCCCCATCTCCAGGCTCTCCAGCCCGACGGCCAGCGACGCCGACCCGTGCAGCCGGATCCGTCCGTCGGTGCCCGCCTGGTCCAGCACGCCGAGCGCCTCGAGCGCGGAGATCTCGTCGTCGGACAGCGACCGCCCCGCCCGCTGCTCCAGCTCGGCGCGGTCGAGGTCCTCCAGCTGCTCGGGCACCCACGGCGCGAGCAACGCCCGCTGCAAGGCCAGCTCCTCCGCACCGACCGAGGCCGGCAGCCGCTCCAGGAACCGTTCGATCGCCGCCAGCGTGAACCCCAGCGACGACAGCTCCGAGACCAGCTCGAGCCGGGCCAGGTGGTCCTTGCCGTAGAGCCCCAGCCGTCCGCGCAGCGTCGGCGGAGGCAGCAGTCCGCGGCCGGCGTAGAACCGGATGGTGCGCACGGTCACCCCGCTGCGCGCCGCCAGATCCTCGACCGTGAGCAGGTCGGGTTGGGACATCCGTGCTCCTCCGCACTGTTGCTTGACCTATGTGACAGTACTGCTGTAACAAGGGTGGGGACACCCATGGAGAGAAGGCCACCATGAGCGGCATCCCAGAGGCGTACGTCTACGACGCCATCCGTACCCCCCGTGGGCGGGGCAAGGCATCCGGCTCGTTGTACGAGGTCAAGCCGATCTCGCTGGTGGTCGACCTGATCACCGAGCTGCGCAGCCGATTCCCCGAGCTGGACCCGGCGCAGATCGACGACGTCGTGCTCGGCGTGGTGACGCCGGTGGGCGACCAGGGCGGCGACATCGCCAAGGCAGCTGCCATCGCCGCCGGGCTGCCACACACCGTCGCCGGCGTGCAGCTCAACCGGTTCTGCGCGTCCGGGCTGGAGGCGGTGAACGTCGCGGCGCAGAAGGTGCGCTCCGGGATGGAGGAGATGGTGCTCGCCGGTGGCGTCGAGTCGATGTCGCGGGTCCCGATGGGCACCGATGGCGGCGCATGGGCGATGGACCCGGAGACGTCGTATGACACCGGCTTCGTGCCGCAGGGCATCGGCGCCGACCTGATCGCCACCATCGAGGGCTTCAGCCGCGACGACGTCGACTCCTACGCGCTGGAGTCCCAGACCCGCGCCGCCAAGGCGTGGGCCAACGGCTACTTCGCCCGCTCGGTGATCCCCGTGTTGGACCGCAGCGGCATCCCGGTGCTGGTCCGCGACGAGCACGTCCGCGCCGGCACCACGATGGAGGCGCTCGGCGGGCTCAAGCCGTCCTTCGAGATGATGGGCGAGGCCGGCGGGTTCGACGCGGTCGCGTTGCAGCGCTACCACTGGATCGAGAAGATCGACCACGTGCACACTCCCGGCAACTCGTCGGGCATCGTGGACGGTGCCGCGCTGCTGCTGGTCGGCACCGAGGCGGCCGGTGCCGCCGCCGGCATCGCCCCGCGGGCGCGGATCGTGTCCACCGCGCTGTCCGGCGCTGACCCGACGATCATGCTCACCGGCCCGGCTCCGGCCACCCGCAAGGCGCTGGACAAGGCGGGCATGACGATCGATCAGATCGATCTCATCGAGATGAACGAGGCGTTCGCCGCGGTCGTGCTGCGCTTCATGAAGGACATGGACGTCAGCCACGAGAAGGTCAACGTCAACGGCGGCGCGATCGCCATGGGCCACCCGCTGGGCGCCACCGGGGCCATGATCCTCGGCACGCTGCTCGACGAGCTGGAGCGCCGAGACCTGCGCTTTGGCCTCGCGACGCTGTGCGTCGGCGGCGGCATGGGCATCGCCACCGTGATCGAGCGCCTGAGCTGAACGAACGGCACTCTCGAGCAATAGGGCTGCCCTAACTCGCCGTTGGCGGAAAGGATCACCGTGAGCGAGGAACTAGCGGTTCGGTGGGAGCGGGACGGCGACGGGATCGTCACTGTGACGTTGGACGAGCCCGGCCGGTCGGCCAACACGATGAACCAGCGCTACGTCGCCGGGATGGCCGCGGCGCTCGACTACCTCGAGGCGAAGAAGGACTCGATCACCGGGGTGATCGTCACGTCCGCGAAGAAGACGTTCTTCGCCGGCGGCGACCTGGACTCCATGATCAAAGCCACCCCGGCGGACGCCCCGGCGCTGTTCGAGTTCCTCGGCACTGTGAAGTCGCAGCTGCGCCGGCTGGAGACGCTGGGCAAGCCTGTCGTCGCGGCGATGAACGGCGCCGCGCTCGGCGGCGGCCTGGAGATCGGCCTGGCCTGCCACTACCGGATCGGGCTGGACGCGAAGGGCGTGGTTTACGGCCAGCCGGAGGTCTCCCTGGGCCTGCTGCCCGGCGCCGGCGGTGTCACCCGCGCCGTACGGATGCTGGGCATCGCGGACGCCGTGATGAACGTGCTGATCCAGGGCCAGCTGCACAAGCCGTCCAAGGCGTTGGAGGTCGGCATCATCGACGAGCTGGCCACCTCCACGCAGGAGATGCTCGACAAGGCCCGGGCCTGGATCGCGGCGAACCCGGACGCCGCGCAGCCGTGGGACCGCGCCGGTTACAAGATCCCGGGCGGGGCGCCGTCCAACCCGAAGCTCGCCGCTGTGCTGCCGGCGTTCCCGGCGAACCTGCGTAAGCAGCTCAAGGGCGCCCCGATGCGCGCGCCACGCAACATCCTCTCCGCCGCGGTCGAGGGCGCACAGGTCGACTTCGACACCGCGCAGCGCATCGAGACCCGCTACTTCGTGGACCTGATCACCGGCCAGACCGCCAAGAACATGATCAAGGCGTTCTTCTTCGACCTGCAGACGATCAACAACGGCGGCTCCCGCCCGGACGGGATCGAGCAGTGGTCGCCGACGAAGGTCGCGGTGCTCGGCGCCGGGATGATGGGCGCCGGCATTGCGTACACCGCCGCGCTGTCCGGTTGGGAGGTCGTGCTCAAGGACGTCTCGCTGGAGGCGGCGGAGAAGGGCAAGCTCTACTCCGAGAGCCTGGTCGCCAAGGGCGTCGAGCGGGGCAAGACCACGCTGGAGAAGGGCGAGGCGCTGCTCCAGCGGATCATCCCGACCGGTGACTACAACGATCTGGCCGGCTGCGACCTCGTGATCGAGGCCGTGTTCGAGAGTTTCGAGCTGAAGCAGCAAGTGTTCGCGGAGGCAGCCAAGTACCTCGAACCCGACGCGTTGCTTTGCTCGAACACCTCGACGCTGCCGATCACCGAGCTTGCCGATGGAATCGAGCGGCCAGGCGACTTCATCGGCCTGCACTTCTTCTCGCCGGTGGACAAGATGCCGCTCATTGAGATCGTCCGCGGCGAGCGGACGTCAGAGCGGACGCTGGCCAAGGCGTTCGACGTGGCCGTTGGCATGCACAAGACGCCGATCGTCGTCAACGACAGTCGCGGCTTCTTCACCAGCCGGGTCATCGGCACGTTCCTCGACGAGGGTGTGGCGATGGTGGCCGAGGGCATCGACCCGGCGACCATCGAGCAGGCCTGTTCGCAGGCCGGCTACCCGGCCCCAGTGCTGCAGCTCATGGACGAGCTCACGCTGACCCTCGGCATCAAGATCCGCAATGAGACGCGGACGGCGGTGCAGGCGGCCGGTGGCACGTGGACGCCGCACCCGGCCGAGGCTGTGGTCGACTGGATGGTCGACGAGGCCGGCCGTACGGGCAAGTCCGGGGGTGCCGGGTTCTACGACTACGTCGACGGCAAGCGCGACCGGCTCTGGCCGGGGCTGCGTGAGCAGTTCGGCCCGACGACTCACGAGGTCGACCTGCGCGAGCTCGGTGAGCGGATGCTGTTCGTCGAGGCCGTCGAGACCGTGAAATGCATGGACGAGGGCGTACTGACCTCGGTGCCGGACGCCAACATCGGCTCGATCTTCGGCATCGGCTTCCCGCCGTGGACCGGTGGCGTCCTGCAGTACATCGAGGGTTACGACGGTGGCCCGGCCGGCTTCGTGGCACGCGCGGACGAGCTCGTGCAGCGCTATGGCGACCGGTTCGCCGTGCCCGAGTCCCTGCGAACGCGGGTCGCCACAGCCGCCTGACTATGTCGGGACGTGCACCCGTGTGCGGGGTGTCGGGGGGGCGCTTCGGGGCGCGGTCGGAGCGCTCGTGCTCGTCGTCGCGGTGCCTGTCGGTGCCGTAGCCGGAGTGCCGGCGGTGCTCCGCGGCTTGGGAGCGGTGGTGGGCGTCGAGGTGCGCACCCCAGCGC
>JACDBJ010000233.1 GCA_013695005.1 Pseudonocardiales bacterium | reverse complement strand
GGCCGTGGCCACGGTCCGCGCTGGACGAGATGCTCTCGCTGCTCGGCACCGGACGCGGACTGGTGGACGTCGTGGAGTCCCTGGACCGCACGGGGCTGTGGGGACGCTTCCTGCCGGAGTGGGGGCCGGTCCGCGACCTCCCGCCGCGGGACCGCGCCCACCTCTGGACCGTCGACCGGCACCTCGTGGAGACCTGCGCCAACGCCGCCCGGCTGACCACCCAGGTCGCGCGGCCCGACCTGCTGCTGGTCGGGTCGTTGCTGCACGACATCGGCAAGGGCCGCGACGATGACCACTCCGTGGTAGGGCAGTCGCTGGCCGAGCAGGTGGGCACCCGGCTCGGGTTCCGACCGGCCGACGTCGGGGTGCTCGGTCAGATGGTGCGGCACCACCTGCTACTTCCGCACACCGCCACCCGCCGCGACCTGGACGACTCGACGACGGTCGACCGGGTCGTCGCCACCCTCGACGGGAACGCGCTGCTACTGGACCTGCTCGTCGCGTTGGCCGAGGCGGACGCGCTGGCCACCGGCCCCGGCGTGTGGAGCCCGTGGAAGCGCAGCCTGATCCAAGACCTGGCCAACCGCTGCCGCGCGATGATCGCCGGGGTGCCGCTGGCCGGCGTCGTCCCGGCCATCGACGAGCAGCGGCGGGGGCTGGTGGCCGCGGTGGCCAAGTCCGGCAAGCCGGAGGTCCGGTTCGACGACACCGACGAGCCGCCGACCGCCATCGTGGCGATGCCCGACCGGCCAGGGGCGCTGTCCGCGGCCGCCGGCGTGCTCGCGCTGCACTCCTTGGAGGTGCACGCCGCCGAGCTCGGCGCGCAGACCGGCATCGCGGTGGACACCTTCACCGTCTCGCCGCGGTTCGGTGGACTACCCGATCCCGCGCTGCTGCGTGGTGACCTGATCCGCGTGCTCGATGGCACGCTGCAGCTCTCCGATGCGCTGGCCCGCAAGGAGCACGACTACGCGCGGCCGCCGGGCACTGAGGACGCCGCGCCGTCGAGGGTGCTGTGGTTCGACGACGAGGCCACGGGGGCGGCCGTGCTCGAGCTGCGGGGGACCGACCGGATCGGGCTGCTGCACCGGGTGGCGGCCGCCCTGGAGCAGTGCGGTGCCGACATCCGTTGGGCGCGGGTGTCCACGCTGGGCTCCTCGGTGGTGGACTCGTTCTGCCTCTCGGGAGTCCGCCGCTCCGACCGCCGCCGCATCGAGCAGGTCGTGCTCGCCGCGTGCTAGGCCGGCTTGCGTCCCACGGCACCGACGTGCTTGGTCCGCAGCGGGACGACGGCCTGCCACTCGGGGCGCCAGTCGTCTATCTCCGCGAGCCCAGGCTCGACGAGATCGAACCCGTCGAAAGCCGAAGAACCGCGTCGTCGTCGCGGAAGGTGATAGGGGGAAAGCCCGTCTTCGCGTTGATGCCATGGATCCGCGCCATCATCTCCGGATCACTGCGCGTGGAGAAGTGCGAGATCCCGAAATAGCTGCCCGGCGCCATTCGGTCGCGATACTGAGCGACGATTGCCGCCGGGATCCTCGTCGTCTGCGATGCTGTGCAACACGCTGAACATGACCATGCCGACCGGTTCGTCGAAATCGATGAGCGCCGTCAGGCGGGGATTCTTCAGTACCGCCGCCGGTTCGCGAGCATCGGCCATGATCGTGTCCAGGCCGGGCGCCGTGGTGCGACGCGCGGCGCTGTGCGAGACGACGATCGGATCAAAGTCGACATAGACCACCCGAGCCTCTGGGTCCACCGAGCGGACTGCGTCGTGCACGCTCGGAGGCGAGGCGGGGATACCGCTACCCAGGTCGATGAACTGGCGAATGCCCTGCTCGGCAAGGTAGGTGACGACACGCTTACCGAACGCACGGTTCGCGCGTCCCATGGCGGGTGCGTCCGGATCGGCGGCCACGAGCATCTCCACGGCTTCGCGGTCGGCCTCGAAGTTGTCCTTCCCGCCGAGCAGATAGTCGTAACCGCGCGCGATGCTCGGCTTGCTGGTGTCGATCCCAGGCGGCGCAGAAGGTTCGTCAGACACCGGGCCACCCTAGCCGTCGTGCGGCCGCTCAAGATCGGGACGCATCGACGTCGGGACTGTCGTACGGCGACCGACATGCGGTAGGACGAGTGCGTGAGCCTGACGTTGCTCGAGTGGCGTCGCGAGATCGGGCGGATCTACGCCCAGGTGCGCACCGCCGCCGTCCCGCACAAGGGCTGGCTCGCCTGGCGCGACGGGCGTGATCGGCTTTTCGCCACCCACCCGGACTCACCGCTCGCAGCGTCCGCGCGCAAGGGGTTCACCCGGCTGCCGGTGGGCGACTATGACCCGGGGATGCGGTTCGTCGTTCCCGTCGAGCCGGCCCCGCCGGCCCACCTCGACGTCCCGACCGGCACCGACGGCATCGCCCCGTTCGACCGGATCGGCGTCGTGACACTGCACGGGCTCGGCTCGCTGGACGTGTGGTGGCTCGGCTCCTACGGCGGCGGGCTCTTCCTGCCGATCCGCGACGGCTCGGCAGGCCGGACGAGCTACGGCGGCGGCCGCTACCTGCTCGACACCGTCAAGGGCGCTGACCTGGGAGGTTCGGGCAGTGGGGCCGACGGGCTCGTCGTCGACCTCAACTTCGCCTACCACCCCAGCTGCGCCTACGACACGGCATGGGCGTGCCCGCTGGCGCCGCCGGGCAACGCGCTGGAGGCTGAGCTGAGCGTCGGCGAGCTGCTGCCCGAGGGCGGCTGGTACTCCGTCTAGCTCGGCGCGCCAAGGCGCTCGCGGAACCACGCCGTGACGGCGGCGTCGACCTCCCTCGCGTGCTCGGTCTGCGGGGCCGGCTCGACGCCGGGCTCCTCGGCCAGCGCGTGCCCCATGCCGGGGATCTCCACGAGCAAGGAGCGCTCCGGGTCCGGGTAGTGCGCTCCGAGCTCGTTGCTGAGCGTGGCAGCGTCGCCGCGGAAGTCGACGTAGTCCTGCTCGCCGACGACGAGCAGCGTGGCCGGTACGGTCGCTGCGACCTCCCGCGCCCGCCGCACGAAGTCGAACCGGTCCGCGGCCGCCTCCGACGCGGGGGACCAGGGGTAGCTCACGCTCATGTCGTGTTCGTTGGCCGCCACGATCGAGCGGAGCCTCACCGCGGGGCTCACCAGCGCCATCGCCGCAACCGGCATGCCGGACGTGGCCGCAAACTCCAGCGCCACCAGCGCCCCCGCCGATCCACCGAGCACCCCCAGCCGCCCGTCGGCGATGCCCAGCTCGGCGCGCACGGCCTCGATCGCAGCGGGCGCCTCCGCGGCGGCCTGGCTCACGACCGGCTCGAACACGTTGAGCACCGAGTCGGCCATCGCCAGCTCGAAGAACTCCTCCATCCCGCCGGGCAGCGAGCGCCTACCGAACATCGGCAGCCCGAAGTACACCCGCCAGGCCGGCAGCCCGGCCATCGGCAGCGCAGCGGCCATCGCGGCGTCGCTGCGCGGAGCGTCCATCAGGTGCCAGCTCACCACCAACGGAGCGTCAGCCGAGCCGTCAGCGGGCGCGAGCGCCGTGTACGGCACCCCCGCGGCGACACCGGTGATCGGGGTGGACGGCGTCTGCTGTGTGCCAGTCATGCACCCAGCCAACCACGCCACCCCGACATCGCCGGCCGGGGCGCGGCTAGAGTCGTGGCGTGTTCGACACCCTCTCCGACCGCCTCACCGGGGTGCTGCGTGACCTGCGCGGCAAGGGCCGGCTCTCCGAAGCCGACATCGACTCGACCTCCCGCGAGATCCGGATCGCGCTGCTGGAGGCCGACGTCGCGCTGCCAGTCGTGCGCGCCTTCGTCGCGAGGGTCAAGGAGCGCGCCAAGGGCTCCGAGGTCTCCGGCGCGCTGAACCCGGCGCAGCAGGTCGTCAAGATTGTCAACGAGGAGCTCGTCGGCATCTTGGGCGGGGAGACCCGCCGGCTGCGGATGTCCAAGCAGGACCCGACGGTGATCATGCTTGCCGGGCTGCAGGGCTCCGGTAAGACCACGCTGGCCGGCAAGCTCGGCCGCTGGCTCGGCGGGCAGGGCCACACGCCGCTGCTGGTGGCCGCCGACCTGCAGCGGCCCAACGCCGTCACCCAGCTGCAGATCGTCGGCGAGCAGGCCGGCGTCGCGGTGTTCGCGCCCGAGCCCGGCAACGGCGTCGGCGACCCGGTGGACGTCGCCAAGCGCGGCCTGGAACATGCCGTGAGCAAGATGCACGACGTCGTCGTCATCGACACCGCCGGCCGCCTCGGCGTGGACGCCGAGCTGATGGCCCAGGCGTCCGCGATCCGTGAGGCCACCGAGCCCGACGAGATTCTCTTCGTGGTCGACGCCATGATCGGCCAGGACGCCGTGGCCACCGCGGAGGCGTTCCGCGACGGCGTCGGCTTCACCGGCGTCGTGCTCACCAAGCTCGACGGCGACGCCCGCGGCGGTGCCGCGCTGAGCGTGCGCGAGGTCACCGGCCAGCCGGTCCTGTTCGCGTCCAACGGCGAGAAGCTCGAGGACTTCGACGTCTTCCACCCCGACCGAATGGCCAGCCGCATCCTCGGTATGGGCGACGTTCTGACGCTGATCGAGCAGGCCGAGCAGGTCTTCGACGCCGACCAGGCCGAGCGGGCCGCCGCGAAGATCACCACCGGCGAGCTGAGCCTCGAGGACTTCCTGGAGCAGATGCTCGCCATCCGCAAGATGGGCCCGATCGGCAACCTGCTGGGCATGCTGCCCGGCGCCGGCCAGATGAAGGACGCGCTGGCGGCCGTCGACGACACGCAGCTCGACCGGCTGCAGGCGATCATCCGGGGCATGACCCCCGCCGAGCGGGCCGACCCAAAGATGATCAACGGGTCCCGCCGGTTGCGCATCGCCAACGGCTCGGGCGTCGCGGTCAGCGAGGTGAACGACCTGGTCAACCGCTTCTTCGAGGCACGCAAGATGATGAAGCAGATGTCCGGCTCGTTCGGGCTGGGCGGCGGCGGTCGGCGCAGCAGCAAGAAGGGCAAGGGCGGCAAGAAGGGCAAGGGGAAGGGCAAGGGCCCGACCCAGCGCAGGCTGCCGGCCGGGATGCCGGACCTGTCGCGGCTGCCCGGCGGCCTCGGCGAGCTGCCGCCCGGCCTGGCCGGGCTGGACCAGCTCCCGGCCGGATTCGACCCGTCGAAGCTCAAGCTGCCCAAGCAGAAGTAGCTCGTGCGATGGCCTACCGGGTGCGGGGCGTGCTGCTGCCCGAGGAACGCGACAGCGAGCTCTGGATCGACGACGACGGGCTGCTGAGTGCCGAGCCCCTGCCCGGAGCGCGGACGCTCGCCGACCGAGGCTGGGTCGTGCCGGGCCTGGTCGACGCGCACTGCCACGTCGGGCTGGGCCCCGACGGTGGGGTCGAGCTGGACGAGGCGCAGGTGCAGGCGGAGGCCGACCGGGACGCCGGGACGTTGCTGATCCGCGACTGCGGCTCACCGCTAGACACCCGCCCGCTGCGGGACCGGACGGACCTCCCGGAGATCATCCGTGCCGGCCGGCACCTGTCCCGCCCTAAGCGCTACATCCCCGGCCTCGGCCCCGAGCTCGACGACCCCGGGCTGCTCGCGGACGCCGTCGTCGAGCAGGCCAAGGCGGGCGACGGCTGGGTCAAGCTGGTCGGCGACTGGATCGACCGCGGTATCGGTGATCTGGCACCGCTCTGGCCCGACGACGTGCTGGTCGATGCGATCGCCGCGGCCCATGCGCACGGCGCACGGGTCACCGCACACGTCTTCGGCTCCGACGCCATCCCCGGCCTGCTCGCCGCTGGCATCGACTGCATCGAGCACGGCTGCGGCCTGTCCGACGACATGATCGACGACATGGTGGCGCACGGCACGGCTCTGGTGCCCACGCTGATCAACATCGAGAACTTCCCGGCGATCGCGGATCGGGCGGTCAAGTACCCCGACTTCGCTGCGCACCTGCGCCGGCTGCACAAGGCAGCCGTACCTGCCGTGGGCAGGGCGATCGAGGCCGGGGTGGCGGTGTACGCGGGCTCGGACGCCGGTGGCGGGATCGCGCACGGCCGCATCGTCGACGAGATCGTCGCCCTGCACGCCGCGGGGATGCCGGCGGCTGACGCGCTCGGTGCGGCGAGCTGGGCGGC
>JACDBJ010000203.1 GCA_013695005.1 Pseudonocardiales bacterium | reverse complement strand
GGCCCGCACGCCGGCCACCGCCGCGGCACCGACCGCCGCGCAGGCCGCGGTCCGCGGCACGACCGAGAAAATGTCGCGGCTTCGCACCGTCATCGCGCAGCGGATGGTGGAGTCGCTGCAGGTGTCCGCGCAGCTGACCACGGTCGTCGAGGTCGACGTCACCCGCGTCGGGCAGCTGCGGCAGCGTGCCCGCAAGGAGTTCGAGGCGCGCGAGGGCGTCAAGCTGTCGTTTCTGCCGTTCTTCGCCAAGGCCACGGTCGACGCCCTCAAGCAGCACCCGAAGCTCAACGCCTCGATCGACACCGAGCGCGGCGAGGTGACCTATCACGGCTCGGAGAACCTCGGCATCGCCGTGGAGACCGAACGCGGCCTGCTGGTGCCGGTGATCCACGACGCCGGCGACCTGAACATCGCCGGGCTGGCCCGCAAGATCGCCGACCTCGCCGAGCGCACCCGGACCAACAAGATCTCGCCCGACGAGCTCGGCGGCGGCACGTTCACGCTGACCAACACCGGCTCCCGGGGCGCGCTGTTCGACACGCCGATCATCAACCAGCCGCAGGTGGGCATCCTCGGTACCGGTTCGGTGGTCAAGCGACCGGTCGTGGTGACCGGCGAGCACGCCACAGACGGCGACGTGATCGCGATCAGGTCGATGTCCTACCTCGCACTGAGCTACGACCACCGGCTGGTCGACGGCGCCGACGCCGCGCGGTTCCTCGTGACGGTCAAGAGCCACATCGAGGAAGGCGCCTTCGAGTCCGACCTCGGCCTGTAGCGGGTCAGGTCGCGCGGCGGGCCTGAGTCCGTCACGATCGAGCCATGCGCGTGGTGGTCGCCGGTTCGTCCGGCCTACGAGGTAGCCGAGCGGTCCAGGAGCTCCGGGGCGCGGGGCACGAGGTGATCAGGTTCGTGCGGCGGACGCCCACCGCGCCCGACGAGCGTGGCTGGGACCCACCTGCTGGCCGGATCGACGACGGGGCGCTCGACGGTGCCGACGTCGTCGTCAACCTCAACGGCAACGCCCAGAAGGCGCGTCGCTGGTCCGGCGCGTACAAGCAGGAGATGCGGGACAGCCGGATCGTGCCGACGGAGGTGCTGGCGACGGCGGTCGCCGAGCAGGGCGTGGCCGCCCTCGTGAACGCGTCGGGCACCAACTACTACGGCGACACCGGCTCGACCCCGGTCGACGAGTCCGCGCCGGCCGGTCGTGGCTTCCTGGCCGATCTGGCGCGGGACTGGGAGGGGGCGAGCGCTCCCGCCGCGGAGGCGGGCGCCCGGGTGGTGCGGCTGCGCACCGGGCTGGTGCTCTCCCCCAGCGGCGGCCTCCTCGGCCCGCTGCGGCCGCTGTTCATGGTCGGGCTCGGCGGCAAGCTGGGCTCCGGCCGCCAGTACATGTCCTGGATCTCGCTCGACGATGATGCGCGCGCCATCCGGTTCGCGGTGGAGCACGACGCGCTGCGCGGACCGGTCAACGTGGTGGCCCCGGAGCCGGTGACCAACGCAGAGTTCACCCGCTTGTTCGCCCAGGCGCTCAACCGCCCTGCTGTGTTCACCGCACCCGTGCTCGGCTTGCGGCTGGTGCTGGGTGAGGTCGCCGACGAGCTCGCCCTGATCAGCACCCGGGCGGTGCCCGCCGTGCTCAACGAGGCCGGCTTCGAGTTCCGGCACCGGACGATCGACGAAGCGTTCGGCGCCGTGGTCAGTGGCTGAGCCCGCGAGACCCGGCCGGGCGTAGCCTGACGCCGTGAGCCGGTCGTGTCGGTCCAGCGCATCGCCGCTGCAGCAGCTGCGGCTCGGCACGCTCGACTACGCAGACGCGTGGGCCCAGCAACGGACACACGCGGAGGCCAGGGCGGACGGCGCCGGCGGCGACGTGATGATGCTGCTGGAGCACCCGTCGGTCTACACCGCGGGCCGGCGGACCACCGCCGAGGAGCGCCCCGACGACGGAACCCCGGTGGTCGACGTCGACCGCGGCGGCAAGATCACCTGGCACGGCCCCGGCCAGCTCGTCGGCTACCCCATCGTCAAGCTCGCCGACCCGGTCGACGTCGTCGACTACGTCCGGCGGTTGGAGCAGGCCCTGATCGCGGTGTGCACCGGCCTCGGCGTGGAGTGCGGACGGGTCGACGGCCGCAGCGGCGTGTGGCTGCCGGCTGACGGCGGTCGGCCTGAGCGCAAGATCGCCGCCCTCGGGGTGCGGGTGCAGCGCGGCGTCACGCTGCATGGGTTCGCGCTGAACTGCGACCCGGACCTCGGCGCGTTCGACCGGATCGTGGCGTGCGGCATTCGCGACGCCGGCGTGACTTCCCTGACCACGGAGCTGGGCCGGCAGATCCTCGTGGCCGACGTCCTCGACGCCACCGCGTCGGCCGTCACTGCAGCGCTCGACGGCGAGCTTGCGGTGGCCGACAGCACGCTGCGCGCAGTCGTAGGCTCGACGGCGTGACGATCGCTCCGGACGGGCGCAAGCTGCTGCGGCTCGAGGTTCGCAACAGCCAGACGCCGATCGAGCGCAAGCCACCGTGGATCCGCACCCGGGCGCGGATGGGCCCGCAGTTCACCGAGCTCAAGAGCCTCGTGCGCGACGGCGGCCTGCACACGGTCTGCGAGGAGGCCGGCTGCCCCAACATCTACGAGTGCTGGGAGGACCGCGAGGCCACGTTCCTCATCGGCGGCGAGCAGTGCACCCGGCGCTGCGACTTCTGCCAAATCGACACCGGTCGGCCCGCGCCGCTGGACACCGGCGAGCCGCAGCGCGTCGCCGAGTCGGTGCACACGATGGGGCTGCGCTACTCCACGGTCACTGGCGTCGCCCGAGACGACCTGGCCGACGGCGGCGCCTGGCTCTACGCCGAGACCGTGCGCCGGATCCACGCGCTGAACCCCGGCACCGGCGTCGAGCTGCTCATCCCCGACTTCAACGCCGTACCCGAACAGCTTGCGGAGGTCTTCGGCTCCGCCCCGGAGGTGCTCGCGCACAACCTCGAGACCGTGCCGCGGATCTTCCGCGAGATCCGCCCCGGGTTCCGCTACGACCGCTCGCTGGACGTGCTGCGAGCCGCCCGTGACGCCGGCCTCGTCACCAAGTCCAACCTGATCCTCGGCATGGGCGAGGAACCTGCTGAGGTCCTCGACGCGCTCGGTGACCTGCACGACGCCGGCTGCGAGATCATCACGATCACGCAGTACCTCCGCCCGAGCCCGCGGCACCACCCGGTCGCGCGGTGGGTGAAGCCCGAGGAGTTCGTCTCGCACTCCGACGCCGCCGAGCGGATGGGATTCGCCGGCGTGATGGCCGGGCCGCTCGTGCGCTCGTCCTACCGCGCCGGGCGGCTCTACGCCGCGGCGATGCGCCACCGTGGCGTCGCACTGCCGCCGGAGCTGGCGCACCTCGACGATGGCGGGCCCGCCGCGCAGGAAGCTCGCTCACTGCTGGCGCACTGAGCGCCGTATCCTGGCGCAATGGCCGTCAAGCCCAAGGTCGACAAGTCAGCCCGCAAACAAGCCAAGGCCGCCAAGCGCGCCGAGGGCCGGCAGCGCTACAAGCAGATCTGGCAAGCGTTCAAGATGCAGCGCAAGGAAGACAAGGCGCTCATCCCGTGGATGCTCGGGGTCTTCCTGCTGTCGGTCGTCGTGGTGTTCGGCATCGGCCTGATCTTCGGGATTCAGTGGCTGCTGCTGCCGTTGGGCATCGCGATCGGGATCCTGGCGGCGTTCTCGGTGTTCGGACGCCGCGTGCAACGCAGCGTCTACAACAAGGCCGACGGCCAGCCGGGCGCGGCCGGCTGGGCCCTGGACAACCTGCGTGGACAGTGGCGGATCACTCAGGCGGTAGCCGGGACGACCCAGCTCGACGCGGTGCACCGGGTGATCGGGCGACCGGGTGTGATCTTGGTTGGCGAGGGCGCCTCGCACCGGGTGAAGGGCCTGCTGGCGCAGGAGAAGAAGCGCACCGCCCGCCTCATCGGCAAGATGCCGATCTACGACATCACCATCGGCAACGAGGACGGCCAGGTGCCGCTGAAGATGCTGCAGCGCCACCTCGCCAAGCTGCCGCGCAACATCACCCCCGCGCAGATGGACACGGTGGAGAGCCGGCTCGCGGCGCTGACCGCCCGCTCGGCGGCGATGCCCAAGGGGCCCATGCCGCAGGGCGCCAAGATGCGCAGCGTCCAACGAGCCACCCGCCGCCGCTAACTCCGCTCACCGCCCGCCCTCGCCCGCCACTCATGTGGCTTTTCTTGCTCCGAGCGGAAGTTCTGTCACACGAGTGGCGGGCTTACGGCCGCCAGAGGCGCGCCGTGACGTTTGGGCGTGGCCGCCGTGCGGCCTGCGCATAGGTACGGCGGAGCTCGTCGATCACCGACTGCGGTCGACTGCGGACCCGCGCCGGAACTGTGTGCATCACAAGCACGCCGTTCGCGGCCAGCTCGGACTGACGAGCAGCCCCGCGCGCATGCGCGACCGGATCTAGGTGGAAGCCACGCGAGTCGATCTCCCACGCCAGCCCGACCTCTCGCCAGTAGCCGTCGACGACCGCGATGAGCTGACCGTCGGGCCGGTGGACGGCGACGTTCCACTCCGGCGCCGGCAGGTCGGTTCGGCGTACCAGAGCTCGCGCCCACGCCTCCGCCGCGGATCGGACGCCGTCCAATAACTCGACGGGCACCGCCCTGGCCAGCGCGGTGCCCGGTCGACGTCGCTCGCCCAGCTCCGCGGCCAACGCCGCAACCGTGCACAGTCGACGCTGAACCGCGTCGGCGAACATGGCCCTGACCTCGTCAAGCGAGCTGAGCCGAGCCGCCGCATCCACAAGGCACCTCGCAAGCGGTGCCAGCGGCACACCGGCGCGCATGACGTGCTTCGGCATCCGGATCGTCCGTCGGACCACCACGAACTCCCTGCTGCCGACCTGCCGGGACGCAGGTATCAGCACGTGGACCCGATCGTCAGCCGGGACCCGAACGACGCCGTGCAGACGAGCGGCCGTCACGCCTGTGATTACGGCGGGCTCCCCCGCATGCAGCAGAGCGGCGCGGAGCTGTTGCCGCTGGCTGGGTTCACCAGTGCGAAGCAGCACGACGCCTGGGAGCAGCCGCCGCCATTGGCCATCGGCACCGCATCGGCGCGCCACGACCGACTCCGCGATTCCGAGGCCAACCAGCGCTGCCCGCGTCGCGACACCGTCGTCAAAGACGCTCGTCAGCCGCGTGACGTCGAGCGCTGTCAGTTGATCCACACGTCGAGCCTGCATGATCGCTGCGCCGCCGAACCACGCCTGACCCCGGACCTGTGGACACGCGGGCCGGTTGTGGACGCTTCGCCCGCCACGCGTGTGACAAAACATCCGCTGGGAGCAAGATTTGCCACATGAGTGCCGGGCGGGGTCAGCGGGGTCGAGCTCAGCGGGAGCGGACGGCGACGGTGCCGGTGGCTCGGTCGTGCAGGCCACGGCCGTCGGCGTCCCAAATCACCGCGGGAACCACGAGGAACACCAGCGCGGTACGCAGCAGCGCCCTGGGCACGCCGACGAACTGCGCGCCGTCAACCCGCAGCACCTTCATCCCGAGCATGGTCATCCCGGTACTCGCGCCGAACGCCGCGACGGGGATGACGGTGAGCACGAACCACGCCAGCAGGCTCCAGTTGCGGGGCAGCTCCGGCGCGGTGAAGAGCCCGGCGACCAAAGCCGCGAGCACGATGTCCAACACCAGCGCGGCGGCTCGACGACCCAGGCCGGCCGAGGCGCCCGGGCCGTCCTGCGGCAACCCGAGCCGGGCTCCGCGATGCGGAGCGTCATCGGACGCCACGCCGCCCGATGCAGCTGACCACCACTCGGCCCAGCGGCTCATCCGACCAGCCTAGGGCCGCGTCCACGGGCGCCCTGACGCGTCCGCCAAGGACGAACCCGTTAACCTGCGTGAAACTTTCGGGTGATGGTCGGGCAACACCGCCCGCCTAGCGTCGCCCAAACCGCCGCGAGCTAGCCGAGCACACGAAGGAGCCACGAGGGTGTTCACCAATGCCGACGAGGTCCTGCGTTTCATCTCCGACGAGGAGGTGGAATACGTCGACATCCGGTTCTGCGACCTGCCCGGCGTGATGCAGCACCTCACCGTCCCCGCAAGCGGGTTCGACCAGGACTTCATGGACCGCGGCATCGCGTTCGACGGCTCCTCGGTGCGTGGGTTCCAGGCGATCAACGAGTCCGACATGGCGCTGATGCCCGACCCGGTCACGGCCATCCTCGACCCGTTCCGCAAGCACAAGACGCTGAACATGAACTTCTTCGTGCACGACCCGATCACCGGCGAGCCCTACAGCCGCGACCCGCGCAACGTGGCCCGCAAGGCCGAGCAGTACCTGGGCGCCTCCGGCGTTGCCGACACGGCCTACTTCGGCGCCGAGGCCGAGTTCTACATCTTCGACTCCGTGCGCTTCTCATCCGAGCCCAACGAGCAGTACAGCCATATCGACTCGATCGAGGGCTGGTGGAACACCGCGACCGACGAGGCCGGCGGCAACCTCGGCTACAAGGTCAACTACAAGAGCGGATACTTCCCGGTCCCGCCGGTCGACCACTACGCAGACCTGCGCGACGACATGGTCACCAACCTGATCAACGTCGGGTTCGAGGTCGAGCGCGGCCACCACGAGGTGGGCACCGCCGGTCAGGCCGAGATCAACTACAAGTTCAACACGCTGCTGCACTCGGCCGACGACCTGATGCTGTTCAAATACATCGTCAAGAACACCGCATGGCACGCAGGCAAGACCGTGACCTTCATGCCCAAGCCGCTCTTCGGCGACAACGGCTCGGGCATGCACGCCCACCAGTCGCTGTGGAAGGACGGCGAGCCGCTGTTCCACGACGAGTCCGGCTACGGCGGGATCTCCGACCTGGCCCGGCACTACATCGGCGGCCTGCTGCACCACACGCCGAGCCTGCTGGCGTTCACTAACCCGACGGTGAACTCCTACCACCGCCTGGTCCCAGGCTTCGAGGCCCCGGTCAACCTCGTCTACTCGGCCCGCAACCGCTCAGCCTGCATCCGGATCCCCATCACCGGCAACAACCCGAAGGCCAAGCGCCTCGAGTTCCGTTCCCCCGACTCCTCGGGCAACCCTTACCTGGCCTTCTCGGCGATGATGATGGCCGGCATGGCCGGCATCAAGAACAAGATGGAGCCGCCGGTCCCGGTCGACAAGGACCTCTACGAGCTGCCGCCCGAGGAGGCCAAGGACATCGCGCAGGTGCCCGGGAGCCTCGGCGAGGTGATCGACAAGCTCGAGGAGGACCACGAGTACCTGCTCGAGGGCGGCGTCTTCACCCCGGACCTCATCGAGACCTGGATCGACTACAAGCGCGAGGCGGAGATCGACCCGCTTCGCCTGCGGCCGCACCCGTACGAGTTCGCGCTCTACTACGACGTCTGAGCATGGGCCGGTCTCGCCGGCTACCTAGGTGCAGGCAGCTTAGATGTAGGCATGGGTGACCGACGGCTGTTCGCGCTGCGCGTCATGAAGTCGAGCTGGGGCATCGAGATCGACATCGAGGCCAAGGCGCACGTCGGCTCGCCGCCACCGCGGGATGCGCTGCGCGCCGGCAGCCGCACCTGGCTCTACATCCTCGATCCGCTGGACCGCGAGCACAGCCACGCGCTGCTCGACGGGCTGCGGCACGTCGCCACCGAGATCGAACAAGCGGTGCCCGACGCCATGGTCGTCGTCGAGGTCCAAAGCCTCGACCACTCCCCCGCCGACTGCCCTGCCGAGGCGTTCGCCGTCGCGATGATCGGGTGGGCCGCAGACGCGTACGGCCTTGGCGAGCCGGCCTACTCGGTGGACTTCGACGAGGCCGCGAACCAGTACGTGTTCACGTACTGATCAGTCCGCGCTGCCGCTGATCGCCAGGCCGGCGCCGAGACCGATCATCATCACCCCGCCGGTCCCGCCGAGTACGGCCGTGCGCCGTGGCGAGCGGGCCAGCCACTGCCGCGCGGTGCCGGCGGCCAACCCCCACATGCTGTCCAGCACCATCGCGACCGCGACGAAGATCAGGCCGAGCACCAGCATCTGACCGGCCGGGTTGGCCGCCGCCCGGTCGACGAACTGCGGCAGGACGGCGGCGAAGAACACGATGGCCTTCGGGTTGGTGATACCGACGACGAAGCCGCGCCAGAACTGCCGCCGTCCGCCGCTGATCGGCGCGACGCCAGGACGGCCGGCGAGCAGGTGACGGTCGCGGAACGCTCGAATGCCCAGGAAGATCAGGTACGCGGCCCCCACCAGCTTGATGGCGGTGAACAGCGCGACCGAGGTGTCGACCACCGCGCCGATGCCGAACGCCACGGCCACCACCAGCAGGTACACCCCCAAAGAGTTGCCGGCCACGCTGGCCAGCGCCGCCCTGCGCCCGTGCACGATCGCCTGGCTGACCACGAACACCACCGTCGGCCCGGGCACCAGCACCAGCACCACCGTGGCGATCAGGAACGTGACCAGGTGCTCCGGCGCCGGCATCTGGCCACGGTAACCACGGCCCCCGTCAGTCGCGACGGGTTTCGGCCGTCAGGCACTGCCGTAGAACACGCGCTCCACGACCGCGCGGGCCCGGCGCGTCGCGCGCCGGTAGTCGTCGACGAACTCGCCGGGGTCACCGCCAGCCGGGTAGCCCAGCGCACGGGCCACCGCGACAAGATCACGGCCAGGCCCCGGCAGCTGGTCGAACGGCTTGCCGCGCACCAGCATCACCGCGTTGCGCGCCCGCGTCGCCATCGTCCATCCCGCCGCCAGCTCGTCGACGTCCTGCGCGCTGAGCAACCCGGCCTCGGTGGCCTCCCGCAGCCCGTCGATCGTCGACGTCGTACGCAGCTCCGGGACGTCGCCGGCATGCTGCAGCTGAATGAGCTGCACGGTCCACTCCACGTCGGCGAGGCCCCCGTGGCCGAGCTTGGTGTGCGTGCTGCGGTCGGCACCGCGCGGCAGCCGCTCCGCGTCCACCCGCGCCTTGATCCGCCGGATCTCGGTGGCCTTCGCCGCCGCGAGGCCGTCGTCCGGGTAGCGGATCGGGTCGATCAACGCGATGAACCGGCGTCCCAGGTCGGCGTCGCCGGCGACCGGCCGAGCCCGCAGCAGGGCCTGCGCCTCCCACACCTCCGACCTGTTCGCGTAGTAGGAGCGGTAGGACTCCAGGGTGCGTACCAGCGGGCCGGACCGTCCGTCCGGTCGCAGGTTGGCGTCGACTTCCAGCGCCGGGTCCGGCGTCGGCGCGGAGAGCAGCTGGCGGACGGTCTCGGCGATCGTCGTGGCGTAGCGCACGGCCTCCTGCTCGGTGGCCCCTTCGGTCGGCTCGCACACGAACATCACGTCGGCGTCCGACCCGTAGCCCAGCTCGGCGCCGCCGAGCCGCCCCATCCCGATCACCACCAACCGCGCCGGTGGCGGGCGGTCCAGACGCTGCGACCGCACCGCGGCGTCGAGCGCCGCCTGCAGCACGGCCACCCACACCGAGCTCAGCGCGGCGCAGACCTGCTCGGTGTCCAGCAGGCCCAGCAGGTCGGCGGCGGCAATCCGGAGCATCTCGTGGCGGCGCAGCGTGCGGGCGGCCGCGACCGCCGCCAGCGGTTCGGTGTGTCGGGACACCGCCGTCCGCATCGACGCCGCCACCTCCGCGGGATCACGACGGACCAGCTCCGCCTCCGGCCCGGCGTCGGCCAGCATCTGCAGCACCTCGGCCGCCCGGGTCAGCAGGTCGGCGACCAGGTTGGACGTACCGAGCAGGAACATCAGCCGCTGCGCGACCGCGCCCTCGTCCCGCAGCAGGCGCAGGTACCACGGCGTCGCGGCCAGCGCCTCGGACACCCGCCGGTAGGCCAGCAGGCCACGGTCCGGGTCGGGGGCGTCGGCGAGCTCGTCGAGCAGCACCGGCAGCAGCGTCTGCTGGATCGCCGCGGCCCGGGACACACCGCCCGTCAGAGCCCGTAGGTGGGCGAGCGCGCCCTCCGGTGATGCGTAGCCCAGCGCCGCCAACCGCTGAGCCGCTGCCTTCTCCGAAAGCCGCACCGCGTCGGCCGGCATCCGGGACACGGACTCCAGCAACGGGCGGTAGAACAGCTTCTCGTGCAACCGCCGCACCCGTCGCGCGTTGCCGTGCCACTCCGCCAGCAGCACGCCGACAACGTCGCGCCGCCCGTCCGGCCGCAGCCGCGCTGCCCTCGCCAGCCAGCGCAGCGCCGCCGTGTCGGTCTCCGCCGGGAACAGGTGGGTGCGGCGCAGCCGCTCCAGCTGCAGGCGGTGCTCGAGCAGCCGCAGGAACCGGTAGGACGCGGCGAGGTTGGCCGCGTCGTCGCGCCCGACGTACCCACCGTCGGCCAGCGCGGTCAGCGCATCCAGCGTGGTCGGCGAGTGCAGCCGCGGATCGGTGCGGCCGTGCACGAGCTGGAGCAGCTGGACGGCGAACTCGACGTCGCGCAGCCCGCCGCGGCCGAGCTTCAGCTCTCGCTCGGCCAGCTCCGGCCGGACGTGGTCGAGCACCCTGCGGCGCATGGCCTGCACGTCGGCGACGAAGTTCTCGCGGTCGGCGGCGTTCCACACCAGCGGGGCGACCGCCTCGGCGTAGGCCGCGCCCAGCTCGGGGTCGCCGGCGATCGGGCGCGCCTTGAGCAGGGCCTGGAACTCCCACGTCGTCGCCCACCGCCGGTAGTAGGTGACGTGGCCGTCGATGGTGCGTACCAGCGCGCCCGAGCGGCCCTCAGGCCGCAGGTTGGCGTCCACCGGGAAGCAGGCGGCGCTCGCGACGCGCATGGTGGCCGTGGCCAACCGGGTCGCGGCCTGGTCGGCCGGCTCCGCCACGAAGATCACGTCCACGTCGCTGACGTAGTTCAGCTCCCGGCCGCCGGTCTTGCCCATGGCGATCACGGCCAGCCGCGCGGGCAGCTCCACCTCCGGGTCGGGTTCCAGCTCGGCGGCGGCGACCGCGACCGCGGCACGCATCGCGGCCGCTGCGAGGTCCGACAGCGCCGCCGCGGC
>JACDBJ010000173.1 GCA_013695005.1 Pseudonocardiales bacterium | reverse complement strand
CTCGGCGGATCGCCCGTGCGCTCGCGATCGTCGTGTGGGCGGTGACCGTCGGCGCCGTCGCCGGACCCAACCTCGCCGCGCCGTCTCAGCGCTGGGCCGAGGCACTCGGGCTGGTCGGGGCGACCGGGCCGTTCCTGTTGTGCGCGGCCGCCTTCGCCATCGCCGGCGTCGGAACGCTGGTCGGCCTGCGACCGGACCCGTTGTTGCTGGCCAGGCAGCACGCCGCCGAGGCCGCCGAGAGAGCCGAGAGAGCTGGAGAGCCGGTCGAGCCGTCGAGTGCTGGTCCCCCGAGCACGCCGTGGCAGGTGTTGCGCGCCCTGCCGCTGGCGCAGCTGGCTGTTGCCGGGATCGTGGTGTGCCACCTGGTGATGGTCGGGTTGATGTCGCTGACGCCGGTGCACATGGCGCACGGCGGTGCCACGTTGCAGGTCGTCGGAGTGGTGATCAGCCTGCATGTCGCCGGGATGTACGCGTTGAGCCCGCTGTTCGGATGGCTCGCCGACCGGGTCGGCAGGCGCAGCGTCCTGGGCCTCGCAGCCGTGCTGCTGGTGATCGCCGGCCTGGTGGCGGGCAGCGCGGGTGGCTCAGACGCCGGACGCTTGACCGTCGGGCTGGTGGCGCTCGGGTTGGGCTGGTCGGCGGGGTTGGTTGCCGGCTCGGCGCTGCTCACCGAGGTGGTGCCGATCGCGGACCGGGCCGGCGTGCAGGGCCTGTCGGACGTGGCGATGAACGTCGCGGGCGCACTCGGTGGGGTGCTCGCCGGCGTGACGGTCGCGATCAGCTCCTACGCGGTGCTCGGCGTCGCGGCGGCGGCGCTGGTCACGGTGTTCCTGCTGTTGATCGTCTTGCGCGAGGTGATCCGGCCGCGGGCCGCAGCTGCCGGGTGACAGAGCTGCGCCCCGGCCGGGGAGCTGACCGGGGCGCAGGCTGGTGTGGCGATCACCCCCTCGACGGCGGTCCACGACCGGGCGTGGTCCACCTGCCGGCGCTAGCGGTCGGACGTCGGGGGGCGCGGGTTCGGCGGATCATGAGTGGTCGCAGTCGGGGTCGGGGTGGTCGTCGGTGGGGGAGCACCACGGGCACGGCTGCGCGTGGTGGGGTGTCATGCGCCCGGCCTTGTCGGTGAACGCGGTAAGCAGCTGCGGGCCGATGAGGATCGCGCCGGCCGTGAGGTGATCCATCGTGAGAACCCCGCAGATGCGGCCGGCGGAGTCCACCGCCGGAGCGCCGGAGGCGCCTGGCCCGAGCAGGACGTGCGCGACGTAGTCCGCTTCGTCGGCGGAGGTGACCGGACCGAGGCTGACCGTCCAGCGTCCGTTCGGGTAGCTGGCGACCGCCACCCGCTCGCCAGGTTGCACCGGCTCGTGCCGCATCGGTGCGGCCGGGGCATCCAGGTTGGGCACCGTGAGCATCGCGAGGTCGACGGTGTTGCTGTCGATCCCGGTCAACACGCACGAGCGCCGGTGCGACATCCGAGCGACCTTGCGGCCTCGGCCGTACCGCCACGTCGGCAGGGTGACGACGCTGTCGGTCGCCGGGCGACCAGCGACCGACAGCGACGACCCGGCCTCCCCTTGGATGACGTGCAGCGCGGTCAGGACGGTGTCCTTCGCGACCACCACGCCGCTGCCGATCACCGCGCCCTTGCCGTTGCGGATCGCGACGACGGCCTTGAGCGCGGCGGTGAGTGCATCCTCAGGGTTCATCCGGTGGGCTCCGCGCCGAACACGTTGCGGTGCGTCCCGGCCGGATAGACGTTGACCACATGCAGCTGGTCGTCGTCGTCGGCCCAGACGACCAGTTCCAGCGCCGTGGTCTGCGCACCCCCGTTCCAGAACCGCGCGCCGACAGGCTCGGCGTGCTCGGCCTGGTGGACCTGCAGCCGCCCGATCGACCACGCGGGCTCCGGGCTGGCGTGCCAGGTGCTCGCGATGAGCTGGAACAGCCGCCGGCTCGGCCCGGCGTTCGGCGTGGCCAGGTCGGTGTTGGTCAGCCAGCGGTTGGCCAGCAGGGAGAGCCGGGCGATCGTGTAGCCCAGCTCTCCCATCCCGACCTTGCGCAGCTCGGGTGCCTCCAGCTCGGTACTGGAGCCGGCCCCGAGGTGGCGGCCGCTGATGTGCAGGGGCCGCTGCCCGGGTTCGTCGACGGGCAACCGCAGCGCCAGCTGCCCGTCGACGATCACCGGCTCGAAGCCCGCTGCCAGCGGGGCCGGCGGCAGCCACCAGACGAACCGCCGGCTGCCCGAGTCGCACAGGCCGAGGTCCGGGTAACGGGCCACGGCCATGCACAACGTCGGCTCGGTCACCCCGACCGTGCGGGCCAGCTCGGCGAGCGGGGCGAGGTCGACCCGCTTGCGCCGGAGCTGGGCCCGCACGAGCCGGGCCGTGTGGTCGAGCACCGCGGCATGGCCCTGGAAGTTCGGCATGCCGTTGGGGGAAGCCCGGCGGGGCCGGGCGTGCCGTTTGGCGGTCATGACGCCACCGCCGCGACGCGAACTCCGGCCCCGGCCAGCAAGCCAGGTGGCTTGAGCAGGTGCGGGTTGAGGACGGTGAGCTTCTCCTCGGTGACGCCGTAGCGCTGGGTGTACGTACGCAGGGCGTCGCCGGGCTGGATCACCTCGGTTCCGGGCAGCCGCTGTTTGATGCTCAGCTTGGTGCCCACGGTGATCTTGTTCGGGTTGCGGATGCCGTTGCGGCTGGCGAGCTGGTCGAACGGCACGTTGTGGCGCAGCGCGATACCGGCCAAGGTGTCGCCTGGAGCCACGGTGTAATCGCCGAGCGCCTGACCTGGCTGGGCAGGCGCCGGTGCCGGAGCGGGAGCCGGAGCCGGCTTTGCCGGAGCGGACGTACCCGAGCTCGGCACCGGCTTGGAGCTTGACGCCGAACCCGGCGCCGGGCCGGGTTTGCCACCACTGGTCGTCGGGCTGGTGCGCGTCGCGGAGTTGCCGGTCGAGGTGCTGACCGGTGCCGCGGCCGGCGGGGTTGCCGCCGGCGACCGCTCAACGAAGGCGATGAGCAGCAGCGCGCCGATGCCGAACCGCCGTGCCAGGGTGGGGTTCTCGGTGAGCGCCGTCTGCCCGTTCGCCCAGGTGCGCTTGACGCTGCCGACCCCACGGGTAGCCACCCCGCCGGCAATCGCCACGTACCTGCGGCCGTACTGACGGCCGACGCGTCGCAGCGTCGTACCGGCACCGGTCAGCCGTGCTCGCGTGCTCGCCACCAGCGGTGGTAGCCGGTGTTCGATCAGATGGCGTATCCATCTGGTGATATTCATGATCTTCCTCTCGGAGTGTCGTTGCTGTCTGGTGGTCACTGCGAACTGCTGACAC
>JACDBJ010000161.1 GCA_013695005.1 Pseudonocardiales bacterium | reverse complement strand
GACTGGATCAGTGTCGGTCCCCGAGCCACGTCTGCCATCGCCGCTCCTTCGCGGTCTGCTCAGCAGCGTAGGCAGGAAGGGTGTTGCGGGAAAGTGGTAGCGGCCGATCGTCCGCTACCCTGACCTGGATGCCGCCGCGGCGGCCGACGCTCGCGGGCGTAGCTCAATGGTAGAGCTCCAGCCTTCCAAGCTGGTGGTGCGGGTTCGATTCCCGTCGCCCGCTCCAACCCGTTCGTGCTGGTCAACGGTGTGCGAGCGCAGGCAGCTTGAATCCATCTCAGCAGCTCCACGGCCGCGTGGGCCAATAACGGGCCATTAGCGCTTGGCCTTAGACCGGTTGCGTCGCACCTCAGCCTGGGCGCGTTTGCTCATGGCGGCGGCAATCTCGCGGTCGCGGTCTCGGGTGGCGTGTTGGTAAATGAGCGCGGCTCGCATGCTCCCGTGGCCCATTCGGTGCATCAGCTCGCGGGTGCTGGCGCCGGCGGCCGCGGCGAGGTTGTTTCCGGTGTGGCGTAGATCGTGAAAGTGAAACTCCGCGGGCAGGCCGGCGTTCTCGACGGCCTCGGCCCAGCCACCGATCGCCCGCCGGAAGTTGGACCGTCGCAGCTGCGCACCCTTGGCTCCGGTGAAGATCAACGTATCCGGGCCACCCTCCGCATGCTGCCTCAGGTGCCGCCGCAGGTCCCGCTCGATGATCTTCGGGATCGAGACAGTTCGGAATCCGGCAGCCGACTTCGGTGGGCCGTCCTCCAACGTCCCGTCATTCAGCTCGGCGGTGCGTCTCGGGACGCGGAGGTCCATCGTGGACATGTCCAGGTTCGATCGCCGCATGGCGACCAGCTCGCCCCACCGGAGGCCGGTGAAGGCCGCACAGAGGATCAGCGCACGGAATCGGTGAGGGACCGCATCAGCAAGCGCGAATACCTGCGCGACGGTCGCGACCGGGCGCTCGGACGTGGCTTCCTGGCCGGCGCCGGCGATGCGGCAAGGATTGCGTCGGATCAGCTCATCATCGAGCGCCGTATTCATGATCGCGCGCAGGAGGCGATAGGCCTTAGCGAGAGTCGTAGCCGACCGACCGTCGTCAGCAAGTGCTGTTCGCCATGCCCGAACGCGGGACGGGCTAACTTCACCGATTGACAGGATGCCCAGGTAGGGGTCGACGTGGAGGCGGAACAAGCCCTCGTACAGCTCGCGGGTCCGCGAGGACAGTTGCCGATCGGTGATCCACTCTGCGCCGAACACGCGCAACGTCATATTCCCGGCTAGGGGATCGATCCACTCGCCGCGGGCTATTTCGCCCTCGGCAATGCTGAGCCACCGCTCGGCGGCTCGCTTGGACTCGAAGGTGGTCGGCGCCGATCGCATGAGACCGTCCCGGCCCAGGTAGCGGGCTTGCCAACGCCCCGATGTGCGCTGTCGCACGTTCCCGAAGCGGCGGTGGCCCTCACGGTTCGGCATCAGGCTGATACTCGCCTGTATCGCCTGAACGTCACGGGCTCGACGCGGCCCGCCTGAACGAAGTGCTCCAAGTCGTTGGTGGCTAGCCGGACGTGCCGGCCGACGTGATGGAACGCGATACGACGCTCTGCGATCAGTCTGCGGATGAACCGGGGCGAGGTGTTGAGGTAGTCGGCGGCCTCGGTGACGGTGAGATAGCGCTTCATGCTGTTCGCCTCCCGTCTGAACCCCTTTCTTGATCGACAGTTGCCGAACGGGCTTGTTCGTATTGGTCGCGCCATCGTCGGCGTTGGTTGATGGCACGGATGAGTAGCTCGGTGCGGTCGGGCTGGTTGGGGTCATCGGGGCCGATGGCCTCCCATCGAAACCGGCCGGGTTCGGCATGCTCGGGGGTGTCTTGGTCGACGCGGATGCCGACTGCGCCGAGGGCGCGCATGACGTGGGCGCGGCGGTCGGCACGGTGTTGGGTGAGGGTCTTGCCGGTCCACTTGCGGGAGACGAGGCAGCGGCGGCCGGCGTAGCCGAGGTTCGCCGCGCGGTGCGCTGCCGAGGGGCAGGCCCCGGGCAGGAGTTCGCCGTGGGCGTGCTCGGGCTGGACTCCGTAGAGCAGCCAGTTGGAACAGCGCGACGAACAGGGTTGCCAGCGCAGCTCAGCGGCCAGCCGTGCGGTGTGTTCGGCTGCGGCGGTGGTGCTGGGGGTGTGGCAGTCGGCGACGGCTTTGGTGAGGTACTTGACCAGGTA
>JACDBJ010000149.1 GCA_013695005.1 Pseudonocardiales bacterium | reverse complement strand
GGGCGACGAGCTCCCGCACCGCCTCGGGACTACCCACGGCCAGCACCGAACGCATCTGGCGGCCCTGCCGGCGCTCACGATGCAGCCGCCGCCGCAGCGCGTAACGGACCAGCAGTGCTGCCACTCCAGCGGCCGGAATCACCGCGAACACCCACGGGCGCACCGATTGCACCTTCAAGGCCAGCCCGGCCAGACCCAACAGAACGGCCGAGGAGGCAAACGCCCGCAGCAGACGGTTGAACTCCTCAGACCCATGGCCCAACACGCTGCGGTCCCAACACCTGAACGCGCCCAGAGCGGCCCACACCCCGAGAACGCAGACCACCCCAAGAACCAGTGAGACCGGCCCACTGTCGAGCGAGGCGTCGTCACCGAACCCGCCGAACACCCCAGCCGCCGCCCCGCAAACAAGAATGGCGACGTCGGAGATCTTGGCGCGCATTGCGAACCGCCGCTGCCACCCCGTGTCGTCGCCCCCCGATGCCCGACCGCTCGCCGGTGTCTCGGGTGAAGGTCTGGGCGCAGGGATCACCGAGACCCTCAGGCCGACCCTGGCTGCCCTTACCTTCGAGGCCATCGCTACTCCCGCTTGTTCTTGCCTAGTCGCGTTGGGAGACGTGACGAGGCGGTACGTCTGGTACATCCGGGAGTCGAAGACCTAGTTGAATGCGTTACCGCAGGGATGCGCTCAGTGATCAACGTTCAGCGCCGGTTGCCGCCATTTGGCGGTATGCCGGGTTGCCACGCCTGGCGCCGGCCAGCCCTCGCTGCGAGGGCGGGTCACGCGGACGGTTATAGATCACTAACTTCGGCTACAGGCGGTCACCCAATCCCGGGCGTTCACCCGTGATGCGGGGATCCAGGACAACGCCTACGCTGATCGGCCCAGGTCACGGGACCACTCGAGTTTCGATTGCACGCGCACATGCCGTAACGGTATGTCGCGAACGGTCTCATGCGGTGCGCGATTACACCACGATTAACCTGAGCGAGCGGGACCCGATGACCGCGGTGAACAACGCAATCACGCCCAAATTGGTTGAAAATGTGATGCCAATCACATCACGGAAATGTTGGCTGGTAACAATTTCGCTCTAGGCAGATCCGCCTATTTCTTAGGCACGCTCGCCAACCGCGCATCCCAGCGAACCGCCCTCACGTCGCAACGCCATCCAGCCCCCGCCGAGATAGGAACGCCATGCCGATCACCCGGCATCCTTTCTCGGGCCCCACGGTCTACGTCGCTGGTCACGGTGGCCTCGTCCGCTCCGCGATAGTTGCCCACCTCCGATCGCAGGGATTCACCCAGGTCGGCGCCGCCCGTTCCTCGGAGGTCGACCTCGCGACCCCATGGCCACCCGCACCTACTTCGACCGGGTCCGGCCCGACGTGGTCATCGATGCCGCCGCACGGGTCGGCGGCATCCTCGCCAACTCGCAGCGTCCGGTGGAGTTCCTCAGCGACCACCTGCGACTTGAGCTGACCCTCCTCGACACCGCGCACGAGTTCGACGTCGACAGGCTGTTGTTCCTCGGGTCGAGCTGTATCTACCCGAGGAACACGCGCCGCAGCCGATCGGAGTCGAGCCTGCTCGCCGGCCCGCTCGAGGAGACCAATTGCGTGTACGCGATCGCGAAGATCGCCGGGATCAAACGGGTCGACGCCGAGCTGAGCGTCCTCGGGGTGGCCTGACGAGTTGGAACCTGAGACCGCGTCAGCCTCGACTTCTCGGCCGAGCAAGCGGACCGCCGGCGGACGGGACGTTCGCCGGCACGGCGGCGCCGGCACGGGTGCTCCAGCGGACTTGGCGCTCGGCCAGATCGTCGCCTTACCTACGTCGTCGCCGCCCACAGCTGCCTTCCGTCGCACGGTGATCACTTCGCTGCTCCTGACGTCGTCGCCAGGGAGTGAGTTGCTGCAGCCTGGCTGCGCTTCGACGGCGAAGTGACCGCAATCGGGGGCTCAGTACCGCCAGCCTCGGACGAGGGCGCCTTGCGTCGGCCCCGCAAGACGTCGCCGACGAACGCACCGTCAGCGGGGTGGGAGGGGGATGCGGGCT
>JACDBJ010000131.1 GCA_013695005.1 Pseudonocardiales bacterium | reverse complement strand
GGCCCGCATTTCGCCGTTGGCGAAGTCGAGGTACGCGGTGGCCCACTGACGGCCCCAGAAGTCCTCCCCGGCCGGGTTGTCCACGCCGCGGTCGAAGCCGGCGGCGCCGAGCCAGTCCTGCATCGCGAGGTCGTAGGTGTCGCGGATGCCCATGCGGCGCTGCTCCGGGGAGTCGACGAGGAACAGCCCGCCCAACGACCAGAACGCCTGTCCGCCGAGGTTGGCCTCGGGTTCCTGGTCCAGCAGCAGCACCCGCTTGCCCGCGTCGGCCAGCTCCGCGGTGGCGACGAGCCCGGCAAGTCCCGCCCCGACGACGATCACGTCAGCGTCCACGCGCACCCTCCTCCCTCATCAGTCGAGCAAGACGCCGGGGTTGAGGATGCCGGTCGGGTCGAAGGCCTGCTTGATCCGCCGCATCAGCGCCAGCGTCGTCGGGTCGGTGAGCTCGAGGAAGTACCGCTTCTTCGTCTGCCCGACGCCGTGCTCACCCGAGATCAAGCCGCCGAGCTTGATGCCGGCCTCGTACAGCTCCCGCAGCAGGCGGTAGCGCACCTCGGGGTCGGCCTGGAACACCGACAGGTGCACGTTGCCGTCGCCCGCGTGCCCGCAGCCTGCCACGAACGACTGGTGCCGCTCGGCCACCTCCTTGGCCATCGCCAGGAACTCCGGGATGGCGGCCCGCGGCACGACGACATCGACGATGTCGTTCGCCCCCATCGCCTTCGCCGTCCAGAACCTCTTCTCCCTGGCCTCCACCAACCGCCGCGCCGCTGGCCCGGGCAGCACGTACACGTCCACCGCGCCGAGCTCGCTGAGCTGAGTGGCGACCTCCGCGACGTCGCCGTCGAGCCGGTCGGCCGCCCGGCTCTCCAGCATGACCAGCAGGTACGCCTGCGTGGAGTCCTTGATCTCGGCCGGGATGCCGAGATCGAGTTCCTGGGCGTGGGTGATCGCAGCCATCGTGAACGCGTCGATGTACTCAAGGACGAGCGGGCCAACGCCTGTCGCGACCACCTTCGGGACCGCCCTGGCGACCTCGTCGACCGAGCCGAACGGCGCGAGCACGGTGGCCTGGTGTGGGGCGCGTGGGTAGAGCCGCAGGGTCGCCTCGGTGACCAGCGCGAGCGTTCCCTCCGAGCCGATGATCAGCTGCGTGAGGTCGTAGCCGGTGCTCGCCTTGGTCAGCTTGCCGCCGGTGCGGATCACCTCGCCGGAGGGCAGCACGGCTTCGAGGCCGAGCACCTGGGTGCGCGTCACGCCGTAGCGGACGGCGCGCATGCCGCCCGCGTTGGTCGCCACGTTGCCGCCGAGGCTGGCGCCGGATTCGCCCGGGTAGACCGGGTACATCAGCCCTACCTCCGCAGTGGCCTCGTCGAGCTGGGCGAGCGTGACGCCGGGCTGTACCACCGCCACATGGTTCTCGGTGTCGATCTCGAGGATGCGGTTCATCCGCTCGAAGGAGACGACCAGCCCGCCGGGCCGGGGGATCGACGCGCCGGACAGGCCGGTGCCGGTACCCCGCGGGGTCACGGGCATTCCCTGCGCCGCCGCGACCCGGAGCACGGCGGACACCTCGGCGGCGGTACCCGGCCGGACCACAGCCGCCGGAACCTGGGCGGCGACGGAGAGCGCCTCGTCGTGGGTGTAGTCGTCGGCGATCGCCTCACCGACCAGCACCTGGTCGGCCCCGACGATCTCGGCGAGTTGCGCTGTGACTCCGCCGATCTCGACCATCCCGCGAAGCTACTCGCTGGCGGCCACCGACACATCCGTCGGCGGGGAGCTGCGCAGGGTCTGCAGCACGACGCAGTACCGCTCGGTCAGCTCGACGAGCTTCGCGACGCTCGACGCGTCGGCGGTCGTGTCCAGCTCGAACGCCAGCCGGATCCGCTGGAACCCGACGGCGGCCGTCCGATCCACGCCCAGCGTGCCGCGGAAGTCGAGGTCGCCCTCTGCGTGCAACGTGCCCGACACCGCGAGGCCCATGTTGGTGGCCACCGCCCGCAGCGTCACCCCGGCGCACGCCACGAGCGCCTCCAGCAGCATGTCGCCGGAGCACAGCAGGCTGCCGTCGCCGCCCGATGCGGGATGCAGCCCGGCCTCGGCCAGCGCTCGCCCCGTTTGCACCCGGCACGCGATGCCGGTGCCGTCGAGGTCGCCGTCGGCCTGCACCGTGACCATCGCGGCGGCCGGGTCCTCGCGGTAGCGGGACTTGAGCGGGGCCTGCACGGCCTTGAGGGCGTCGGTGTCCATGGCGCTCATCCTGCCCGCGCTGTGTGGCAGGCTCACGCCGTGGCCGCCGCGTCCCGGGATGACGCCCCACGGGATCGGGTGCTGACGGTCCCCAACCTGCTCAGCCTGCTGC
>JACDBJ010000119.1 GCA_013695005.1 Pseudonocardiales bacterium | reverse complement strand
GTGGTCGGGGTGGCGAGCGCGCCCGCGCTGGGCCGGCGCTGGTGGGCGTCGGCCGGCGAAGGCGCGTGGACGGCTGCCACCGGTGCGTCGCCCCGGCGGATGGCCGTCTCGGGGGTCACCCAGCTCGACCAGGCGTACCTGTCCACCACCGACCTCGCCACGTTTCTCGACCAGGCAACGATCGAGAACTACCTCGCGCTGGCCCGCCGCTGCCGGGTGACCCGCGCGTTCGGCGACTTCTGGCAGCACTGCCTGGTGGCCGACGGCCAGATCGACATCGCGGTCGACGGGGAGGCCAACGCGTGGGACCTTGCCGCCGTCGAGGTGATCGTCACCGAGGCCGGCGGCCGGTTCACCGACCTTGAGGGCAAGATCACGCACGACGGCGGCAGCGGGCTGTCGTCCAACGGGCACCTGCACGACATCGCGCTTGCCCTGCTGAGCTCTATCGACTGAGCCCGCGACGGCCAGGCGCGTCACGGCTGAGCGCCTGTACGACGCGGGACGGCGACGGGCGGCCGAGCTGCCCGGCCATCCACACGCTGGTCCGGACCAGCGCCTCGAGGTCGACGCCGTGCTCGACACCGAGTCCGTTCAGCATCCACACCAGGTCCTCGGTGGCCAGGTTGCCGGTGGCCGACTCCGCGTACGGGCAGCCGCCGAGCCCACCGGCGGCGGAGTCCACTGTCGATACGCCCCGCCGCAGCGCGGCGAGCGTGTTGGCCAGCGCTTGGCCGTAGGTGTCGTGGAAGTGCACCGCCAGCCGTTCCACCGCGACGCCGGCCTGGCCGAAGGCGTCGATCATCGCGTCGGCCTGGCCCGGTGTGCACACGCCGATCGTGTCTCCGAGCGACAGCTGCCAGCAGCCCAAGTCGAGCAGCCGTCGGCCGATGCTCACCACCTGCTCAACCGGGACCGTGCCCTCCCACGGGTCCCCGAAGCACATCGACAGGTACGCGCGCACCGGCAGATCCGCCGCCAGCGCGCGCCGCACCACCGGCTCGAACATCTCGAACTGCCCGTCGAGCGAGGCGTTCAGGTTGCGCAGGGCGAACGACTCGGTGGCGCTGGCGAAGAGCGCGACGTGCCGCACACCGGTGGCCAGCGCCCGGTCAAGTCCACGCTCGTTGGGCACCAGAACCGGGTAGTGCACGTCGCCCCTGGGCCGCAGCAGCCGCAGCACCTCCTCGGCGTCCGCGAGCTGCGGCACCCACTCCGGGTGCACGAAGCTGGTCGCCTCGAGCACCCGCAGGCCGGCGTCGGCCAGCCGGTCGAGGAACTCCGCCTTGACGGCGGCGCTGAGCACGACGCTCTCGTTCTGCAGGCCGTCCCGTGCGCCGACCTCCCAGATCGTGACGCGTGCCGGCACCCCTGACGAGGAGGTCGGGGAGGTCACTGTTCCTCGACGACCTCGCGGTAGAGCAGGGTGTGGACCTTCTCCACCTGCGGGATGTCGTCGAACTCCAAGGGCTCGTCCGACGCGGACTCGATGATCAGCGTGCCGCAGCCGAGCACCCGTTCGACGATCGTGTGGCGGAACTGCACGCTGTTGATCCGGCTCATCGGGATGTCGATGCCCTGGCGCACCAGGATCCCCTCGCGGACCAGAACGCGGCGGCTGGTGAGCACGAAGTGCGTCGTCCGCCAGCGCAGCAGCGGCCCGATCGTGAGCCAGGCGATGAGCAACCCGCCGATGACGCCGAGCGCGATCCAGCCCCAGACGTGCCAGTCCTGCTCCCGGATGAGGGCCGCGACGAAGAAGGCGGCGCCAACGGTGATCAGGAAGGCCAGCACCGGAACGATCAGCATCTTCCAGTGCGGATGCTCGTGCAGCACGACCGTCTCGTCCGGGGTCAGCAGCTCGTCAGGAAAGGCCACGCAGGAACGGTACTGGGTGGATCAGTGAAAGTGCCGCACGTGCACGACATCGACGGCGGCGACCGTGCGCTGGATGCCGGCGCTGGTGCGCACGACCAGCCGCCCGGAGTCGTCGACGTCTTCGGCGGTGGCGTGGATCGGGGCCTCGCCCGGCAGCTCGAGGCGGACCGGGGAGCCCAGCGTGGCGCAGCCGGCGCGGTAGTCCTCGCGCAGGTCGACCGCGGTGGGCTCGCCCGTGGCGGCCCGCCATGCGGCCTCGTCGGCGCACAGCCGGCGGAGCAGGGCGACGAGCAGTACGTCGCGGTCGGTGCAACCGGAGCCCTGGGCGAGCAGTGACGTTGCGCCCTTGGGCAGCTCGTCGGCGGCGGTGGTGACGTTCAGGCCGATGCCGACGACGACGGCCGGCGGGCGGCTGCCGGCGAGCTCGGTGAGGATGCCGGCGCACTTGAGCTGGTCGTCGCCGCCGAGCAGGAGGTCGTTGGGCCACTTCAGGGCGGCGGGCAGGCCGGCCAGCTCGCGGACGACGCGCCGCACCGACAACCCCGCCAGCAGCGGCAACCACCCCAGCCGCTCGACGGGCACGCCGGTGGGCCG
>JACDBJ010000112.1 GCA_013695005.1 Pseudonocardiales bacterium | reverse complement strand
CGGCCCACGCGCGGTGCCCGCCGAGATGCCGCAGGCCGTGGCCGCCCGGCTGGACCGGCAGACGGTGCTCTACGAGCCCGACAAGCACTTCCACTTCCTGCTCACGGAGAACGTGTTGCGCCGCCGGTTGGGCACCGGCCGGATGATGGCCGCGCAGCTGGACCGGATCGCGCAGGTCTCCACCCTGGACACGGTTCGGCTCGGCGTCATTCCATGGACCGCACTCGTGCCCGAGGCGCCACACAACTCGTTCACCATCCGCGACGAGCGGCTGGTGACGGTCGGCACCTTCACGACCAACACGACGCTCACCGACCCAGCCGACGTCGAGGCCTACCTCGCGGTGTTCGCCCGGTTCGAGCGGTGCGCGGTGTACGACGACGAGGCCCGTGCGCTGCTTGCCCAGATATCCCGTGAGTTTCTGGAGCTTGACTAGGCCAGAATATTCGCTCACAATCATACGATGAGCGAGACTGGTCCGACGTCGTCCGACGCCGCGGCCGTCTGTCGCTGTCACCTGCCGCTGGATCGGCCCACCGGGGCGCACTGGTGGCCGGCGCGAGACGCCGAGCCGGGGTCGGACGTGCGAGCGGTCGCCGTGTACGGCCAGGACCCGGGCTTCCTGCGGCGGGTCCGGGCACTGGGCGGCTGGCACTCCCAGGGCACCGGTGCGGCGTATCCGGAATGCACTCCGCCAGGTCCGTGGTCGCGGGCCGGTCGGTGTTGGGCGCAGTTCGATCATCCGGTGGTCGACGTCACGGTGTTCACGACATGGGTCGACCGCGCCGGGGCCGAGCCACATGGAATCGTAGGAGCGGCGGGGCAGACTCGCCCGCCGGTAGCTGCCGACCCTGCCGGCGAGCGCGGCGGCAGACACCGGCGGCACCGAAGGCAGCGAAGCCACCCGTTGATCGGCGGTCCCGGCACGTAGACGAACCCGCCCCGATCCGAATACCCTACGTGATACCCTACGTTGGTGCGCAAGACGAGCCTGTACCTGGACGAGGCCGTCGCGCGCCGGCTGGCGATGCTTGCCCAGCTTGAGGGCGAGTCCCAAGCCGAGGTGGTCCGCAAGGCGATCCGGGCCTACGTGCCACAACCGCGAGGGGAGCGGAGCTTCGCGCTCGACGGCGTCGGCGAAGGACCGGGGGGCTCGATTGCCGATATGGACGAGCGGGAGTTGCTGGAGGGCTTCGGGGCGTGACGCTCCTGATCGACGCAGCGCCCCTGGTCGCGCTGGCAGATCGGCGGGATCCAGCCCGTGAAGCCGTTCGCTCGGCGTTGGCCGCAGAGCCCGGCGGGCTGGTCATCCCCGCGCCGGTCGCCGCCGAGGCGGACTACCTGCTCGGTCGACGTATCGGGCGGGCAGCTCGCCATGCCTTCCTCGACGATCTTGCGAGCGGTCGTTTCGTGGTGGAGTGCCTCGAGCCCGACGAGTACGCGATCGTTGCTCAACTCGACCGCGGCTACGCCGATCTGCACCTCGGCCTCGCGGACTGCGCCACCATCGTTCTCGCTGCTCGGTTGCGCACGAGGCGGGTCCTCACCTTCGATGAGCGGCATTTTCGGGCGGTGCAGCCACTCCAAGGCGGTGCATTCGACATCCTGCCGACTCCTCGCGACGTCTAGCAACGCACGAACGATCGTGCTAAAACTGGGAGCGTGAACAAGGGCGACCACACCCGCCAGGTGATCCTGGACGAGGCCGCGCGGATCGCCAGCCAGGTCGGGCTCGGCGGGCTGACCATCGGGACGCTGGCCGCGCGGACCCAGCTGTCCAAGAGCGGGCTGTTCGCCCACTTCCGCTCCAAGGAGTCGTTGCAGGAGCAGGTGCTGGCCTACACGACCAGCCGGTTCATCGATCTCGTGGTCCGGCCGGCGCTGCAGGCGCCGCGTGGTGAACCGCGGGTCCGCGAGCTGTTCGAGCGCTGGCTGGCCTGGTGCCGTGACGACCTGCCCGGCGGTTGCCTGTTCTTTCAGGCCGCGATGGAGCTCGACGACCAACCCGGGCCCGCCCGGGACCGGCTCGTCCACGACCAGCGGGACTGGCTCGACACCATCGCCAGGGTCTTCCGCACCGGGATCGACGAAGGCGCGTTCCGGCCGGACGCCGACCCCGCTCAGTTCGCCCAGGATCTCGACGGCGTGCTCCTGGCCTACACGCTGACCAGCCGGCTACTACGCGACGCCGTCGCCGAGGACCGCGCCCGCCGAGCGTTCGGCGCGCTGCTCGTGGCGGCCCGTCAGCCCACTCTGGTCACGCCCTAGCCGCTGTCCACCCCGAGGGAGCACCCAGACATGACGGTCTCATCAGGCCAGAAAAGCACGATCGATCGTTCTGCGATCCCGCCCGCGCCGGCGGCGATGCGGGTCGCGTTCCGCACCCTCGACCGGGTAGCCCCAGGCCTGGCCGCCCGCTGGGCGCAGCGACTGTGGTTCACGGTTCCGCCGCCGGGCAGAGCGTCGCGGCGTCCCGGTCCGCCTGGGGGCGAGCGCTTCGAGCTGGACGTCGACGGGTACCGGATCGTCGGGCAGGCCTGGGGCGCCGGCCCCGCGATCTACCTGATGCACGGTTGGGGCGGCTGGGCCACCCAGCTCGGAGCCTTCACCGAGCCGTTGGTCGGGGCCGGCTACCGCGTGGTGACGTTCGACGCGCCGAGCCACGGCAGCTCCGGTCCCGGCCGCTGGGGACCGCGCAGTACGAACACCGTCGAGTTCACCGCCGCGCTGACCGCCGTGGTGGCGGCGCACGGCCCAGCGCACGCCATCGTCGGGCACTCGCTGGGATGTATGGCGGTGGCGGTGGCGGTCCGCGACGGCCTCGCCGCCGACCGGCTGGTCTTCCTGGCACCGATGTCGCATCCGCTGAACTACGTCTCCTTCCTGGGGAAGGTTCTCGGGTTCGGCGGGCGCACCAAGGCGCGGCTGCCGGCCGCCCTCGAACGCCGGATCGGTCAGCCGATCTCGGAGTTCGACGTGCCGGCCATCGCCAGCCAGGTCGCCACGCCACCGCTGCTCGTCGTGCACGACCAGGACGATCCCGAGACGCGGCATCACGACGGCCAGGACATCGCGGACACCTGGCCGGACTCCGAGCTGGTCACCACCACTGGGCTGGGACACCGTGGGATTCTCCGCGATCCCGGCGTGGTCGAGCTGGTGACGACGTTCGTGGGCGTGCCCGCACGGTGAGTTCGGACGCAGGGGCACCGCCGGCGCCTGCGTAAGATGCCCCGCTGTGACAGCCGGCGCGGCCACTGACCCCGATCCGTCGGGCGCTCCCACAGCCGTCGAACCCCCCAGCGCGTCCACCTGGTTTTCCCCGCTGGGTGTCCGTTCCCGGCTCGTGCTGGCCAGCGCGCTGATGTTGTTCGTCGAGCTGGCGCTGATCCGGTGGAGCGGCAGCAACATCGTGCACTTGAGCTACTTCTCCAACTTCGTGCTGCTCGGCTCGTTCCTCGGTATCGGGCTGGGCTTCCTGCGCGCCGGCCGGGCGCGGGTGCTGCCGTTCTACTCGCCCATCGCGCTGGCCGCCTTCGTCAGCTTCGTCTCCGCCAACCCCGTCACCGTCGACCGCGGCGCCGACGACAGCGTGGTGTTCTTCACCAGCCTGTCCACGACGGGACCTGCGGCCTGGCAGATCCTGCCGATCGTGTTCATCGCCGCCGCGGTGATCACCGCGGGCCCTGCCGAGCTGGTCGGGCGCTGCTTCACCGAGCTGCCGCGGCTTACCGCGTACCGCTTCGACCTGATCGGCAGCCTGGCAGGCATCGCCGCGTTCACCGGCCTGTCCTTCCTCGGCGCGCCGCCGGTGTGGTGGGGGCTGATCGTCGCGCTGGCGTTCACGGTGCTGCTCGTGCCCCAGCGCAGGCCGGTGGCACTGCTGGTGGCCGGCGTGCTGGTCCTGTTGCCGATGATGCTGCTGTTCAGGGCCTTGCTCGTCGAGTCGTGGACTCCCAACCTGAGCTGGTCGCCGTACTACAAGATCGAGACCGACACCCGCCTGCACGAGGGGCAGGTGCCGATCCTCGACATCGCGGTGAACGGTGTTCCGCACCAGCAGGGCATCCCGGCGGAGTTCCGGGTCCAATGGGAGCCGCAGTACGCGCTGCCCTACGAGCGCGCGGCGGTGCAGCGGCCGGCCGACGTGCTCATCGTCGGGGCCGGCAGTGGGACCGACGTGGCCATCGCGCTGCGCAACGGCGCGCAGCACGTGGACGCGGTGGAGATCGACCCGCGGCTGCTGGAGATCGGCCGCGAGCAGCACCCGGACCGGCCCTACGCCGACCCCCGCGTCGCGACCCACATCGACGACGGCCGCGCGTTCCTGTCCGGTACCGACAAGCGCTACGACCTGATCCTGTTCGCGCTGCCCGACTCGCTGACCCTCGTGCAGGGCGCCAGCTCGCTGCGGCTGGAGAGCTACCTGTTCACCGAGGAGGCGTTCGCGAGCGCTCGCGAGCACCTCAAGCCCGGCGGCGCGTTCTCGATGTACAACTACTACCGCGAGGTGTGGCTGGTCGACCGGTTGGCCAGCACCGCGGAGCAGGCGTTCGGGCACCGGCCGTGCGTCGACAACGTCGAGGGTGGCGGCCGGCAGGCGGTGATCACCGCGGGGTTGACGCCGCAGGACCAGCGCTGCGATCCGCAGTGGGCGGGAGCGGCGGCCGACACCCCGCCGCCCGCGAGCGACGACAGGCCGTTCCTGTACCTGTTCACCAACTCGATCCCGGCGCTGTACCTGGTCACGCTGGGGCTGATCCTCGCGGTCAGCCTGCTCGCGGTGGGTGTGGTCGGCGGCGGGTACCGGCGGCTGCGGCCCTACGGCGACCTGTTCCTGCTCGGCGCGGGGTTCCTGCTGCTGGAGACCAAGGCCGTCACCGGCTTCGCGCTGCTGTTCGGCACCACGTGGGTGGTGAACGCGATCGTGTTCGCCGGTGTCCTGCTGGCGGTGCTCGCGGCGGTGGAGGTGACGCGGCGCTGGCGCACGCCGCCGCTGAAGGTGATGTTCGGCGTGCTGTTCGCCGGCCTGCTGCTCGCGTGGCTGCTGCCGGACGCCTGGCTGCTGGCGATGCCGCTGCCGTTGCGGCTGGTGTGCGCGGTGACGGTGGCGTTCCTGCCGATCTTCGCGGCGAACGTGATCTTCGCGAAACGGTTCAGCGAGACGGCAGACGGCACCGCGGCGTTCGGTGCGAACCTGCTCGGCGCGATGGTCGGCGGCTGCCTGGAGTACCTGGCACTGCTGCTCGGCTTCGACGGCCTGCTCATCGTCGCCGCGGTGTTCTACGCCGGCGCCTTCGCCCTCTCGCGAGTTGCGCGCCCCGCGCAAGCGAGTCTCGCGCCCTGACCCCGCGAGTTGCGCGCTGCGGACCCGCGAGTTGCGCGCTGCGGACCCCCGAGTTGCGCGCTGGGGCTAGCCGCCGACGCCGGTGTCGATCACGGTGACGCTGCCGGCGCCGGCGTTAGTCACGTATACCCGGCGCGAGTCGGGCGTGGCCACGGCTTCGGTCGGCGTCTGCTCGACGTTGAGTGTTGCGATCACCGTGTCCGTTGTGGTGTCGATCACCGCCACTGTGTTGGCGCTGCCGTTGGTGACGAACGCCCGCAGCCCATCCCGAGTTACCGTCACCCGCTCTAGTCCACTGCCCACGGCGATGGTGGAGCTGATCTTGCCGGTCGCGACGTCGATCACCGACACGGTGCCGTCGCCGTTGTTCGCGACGTAAGCCTTGGCGCCGCTCTCGCTGAACGCGATGGTGAAAGCTTTGGGAATCGCCAGAGAGGCTGCCACGCCGTTGCTTGCTGTATCGACCACTGACACCACGTTCGCGTCGGGACTGGTGACGTAGACCTGCTTGCCGTCCGGGCTCACCGCGGGATGGGTCGGGTGGCCTGGCAGTTTGACCGTCGCTGTCACCGAGTTGGACGCGTCGATAACCGACATGCTCCCGCCGTCGAAGTTGGTGACATAGGCCCTGCCGTCCGGGGCTACCGCAACCCGTATAGGACTCCTGCCGACCGGGATGGTGGCGGTCACCTGGTCAGACGTGGTGTCGACAACAGACACGGTTCCTAACCCGTAGTTGGTGACGTAGAGGCGTTTGCCGTCGGGCGCCATCGCGACGCCGACTGGGTCCCGCAGCTGGAGGGACTTGGTCACTGTGTTCGCAGCGACGTCGATCACCACAATGCTGTCGACTTGCTTGTCGGTCACGTATGCCTGCTTGCCGTCCAGGCTGAACGCCACACCGTCGGGTTCCGTACCACCCGTCTTGATCGTGGTGACCACGCTGGGCGGCTTCGCCTCGGCGGGCGGGGTCTCCTGCTGTTGCGAGCCGCCGAGGGGCAGGAACCGGATGGCCGCCACCACGGCGATCGCCGCCACCACGGCAGCGATGCCGATCAGGATGAAGAGCTGGCGACGCGAGCCGGTCGCTTTGGCAGACGCCGGCTGCCCGAGCTGATCTCCGGCAGGCGCCGCGGCGGTCATCGGCGGACGCTCCGGTTGGGTGGCCGCACCCGGTGCCCATGCAGGCGTCGAGCCCGTCTGCTCGTGGCTACCC
>JACDBJ010000101.1 GCA_013695005.1 Pseudonocardiales bacterium | reverse complement strand
CCGTTGGGCATCGAGAGCCTGTTGTAGTTCTCCCACCAGGCGCCGTACTTGTCGTACCAGCCCGGGTACTTGTACTCGAACCACTCGAAGTCCTTGTCCGTCATCGGGTCCATCCGCCAGTAGTTGGCGAGCCAACCGGTGCAGAAGAACTGCGCGACCTCGTGGACGTAGCCCTTGTTCCAGATCTGGTTCCAGGACTCTTCGATGAGGTCGTGCGGGATGACCAGGCCGTACTTCTCGAGCGGGACCAGGTAGCTGCGGTAGTAGTCGTCGTAGATCCAGCGGCGCCACATCTCGGCGTAGCTCTCACGGTCCTTGCGGCGGTCCTTCGTGCCGTACTCGATGAAGGTGCCGATCGCGGCGTCGACGACGCGGTGGTTGTTCCACCAGGCGTAGCGCAGGTCGCGCTCGAGCAGCTGGTGGTTGCCCTCGTCGGCGAGGGCCATCAGCAAGGTGGCGTAGCCGTTGCTGATGTGCCGGGACTCGTCGGACTGCACCGAGTGGAACACGGTGGGCAACAGGTAGTCGCCGTTGGCCGCCGCCTCGGCGGGCATGGCCACGAACAGCGTGTTGGTGAACGCCGTCTCGGCCACGATGGTGAGGTAGATGCTCGCCGCTGTGATGGCGTCACCGGTGATGAAGCCCTCGGCGAACTGGCGGCCGATGCTGCCGCAGTAGTCGTTCTGGAAGTTCCGGAGGCTGTTGTTGAAGCCCGCCGGGTCGATGTAGTTGTTCATGTACAGGCGCTTGAGGTTCTGCTGGATCGTCGAGTGACGGACCTCGTCGATCATCTGGATGGCCTGGCCGTTGTGCAGCTCCGGGTTGGGCACCGTGTGGAACAGCATCGGCATGGACCGCGCCGCCGAGATCTCCGGAAGCGGGATGATCGACAGGAACAGCTTCTGCCATTCCAGCCAGCGCTCCTGCACCTGGCGGAACATGTTGCCGCGGATGGCGCCATCGGAGGCCCCGTACACGCGGTGGTCCTTCTCTTCCTGCATGGGGAAGTAGGACCGAAGGACCTGCTTGAGCGGGTCCCTCTTCTGAGCCTTCTGGAAGGTGTAGTCGGTGCCGTACTTCTGATACGGCGTGTGATACATCGGTTCCCAGGACAGTTCCTGGATCTTCTGGTGAGCCCTTGCCACACTCTGGCGACTCATTTGTCACACTCCTCGCCGTGTACTCGGGTCGGCTGAGGCCGTAAGCCGTCAGCTTCGATCACTGCACGCGGTTCTCAGTTCTCAGTTGGTTTCGTATCTATGTCGTGCTTGTTGCCGTGTCTGTGCAGCACAACCCACGTCCGGGCGTGCCGAGGTCTCAAGTTGAGACGATTCAAGATCGACTAGCTGCATACTCCTTCCGACATCTGTGCAGGTGAGGTGCCGGTCACGGGTCACGGTCGCTCGCCGAGCATGGTGTTGCGCAGCTCGGCGAGGTGTTCACGGATGTCCGGCTTCGCGTGCCCGGGACCTTCCGGCCCCGGCTCGATCCCCAGCGCGCGCAGCAGCTCCGCTGCCGGTTGCGCCGGGTGGCCTGCCTCGCCGAGGACGGGATGCAACCCTTGTGCCGACAGGTGGTTGAACACCAAATTGACGACACTCCACGGGTTGAACGTCTCGGTCACGGCCGGCTCGGATTCGCTCATCAAGGCGCCTCATCTCCCGGAGAGTCCCGTGTCCCGATCCCACACCTGGCTCTTGGCCCAACTTGTCTCAACCTGAGACATGCATCCGTTTGGGTCATACCTACAGTCAGCGGCTGGCCGGCGGTACGGTCGTAGTGCCTACGCGCCCAGACTCCGCGTGGCCATCGCGGACCAGCGCAGGCCGGAGGGCAGCTCGTGGCGAAACGGCACCTGCAGCACAGCCCACAAGCGACGGCAGCCGGGCCGCCAGGAGCGAGCCCGTTGCTCGCTCGCGAACGGGAGCACTTCCTCACCGCCGAACCGGTCAAGCCTGGCGTCGTCCGCGACAGCATCATCGCATCCTGGAACCGCTCCAAGGAGTGGCTCGTCCCCGCGGATCACCTCGAACTGCCCTACGACCCCAACCCGAACCGCGACACCCGGCTCACGCACAGCGCCCGCAAGGTCATCAGCGACCTGGCCGACCAGCTCGCGTCCGAACCCATTTGCATCGTGCTCACCGATGCCGACGGCGTCGTGCTCGACCGTCATACCGGCGACTCCGCCCTGCGTGCCCATCTCGACCGGGTCAAGCTCAACGTCGGCTTCAGCTACTCCGAGCAGCACGTCGGCACGAACGGCATCGGCACCGCGCTGGAGGGGCGTGGCCCGGCCGAGGTGTTCGGCCACGAGCACTACGCCGAGCACCTCGAGGACCTGGCCTGTGCCGGCGCGCCGATCCACCACCCGGTCACCGGCAAGCTGGTCGGCATCATCGACCTGACGTGCTGGCGGGTGGACGCGAACCCGATCATGATGGCCGCCGCCACCACCGCCGCGAAGCGGATCGAAGAGGCCCTGTTCGAGCACTCCGGCCGCCATGAGCTGGCCCTGCTGCACGACTACCTCACCGCGTGCCGGCGCGGTCACGGCGCAGTGCTGGCGATCAGCGACGACATGCTCATGATGAACGACCGGGCGCGGGAGATCCTCGATCCCGCCGACCAGCAGATCCTGCTGGCCCAGGCGACCGAAGCGCTGAACACCGGCGGCCGCCAGCTGCTCGTCCTCGATCTGCCCAGTGGAGCGACGGCGCGCGTGCTGTGCAAGCCCAGCTGGGAGGACAGCTCGGTCGCCGGTGGGATCGTCCAGGTCCAGCTCACCCCACCCTTCGAGGTGGGTAGCAGTCGCCACGAGGTCATGCCGCCGTCCGTGACGCTGCCAGGCGTCGTCGGCGCCGGAACGCTGTGGACCAGGTGCAGCCGCGACGTGGACAGGCACTTCCGCAACGGGGAGTGGCTGGTGCTTGAGGGTGAGCCGGGTGTCGGCAAGCTGGCGATCGTCAGGGGCATGCACCAGTTCCACTCGCCGGCCGGGCACCTGCGGGTGTTCGACGGCTCCGCGGCCAGTGGCACCGAGCCGACTGCCTGGATCGACGAGCTCGCCGAGGAGATCGACGGCGGTACCTCGACGATCATCCTGCGCCACATCGACGAGCTGCCCGGCGAGATGCTCCGGGCGCTGCACGACGTGCTCGAGCCGCACCGCGAGTCCCCCGACATCGACCGTCCGTGGGTGGTCGCCACCCGCGGGCAGCGCATCCCGGACTACGACGGCGACCTGGACCGGCTGCTCCGTTGCTTCCCGCGCACCGTCGAGGTCCCCCCGCTGCGCCACCACATCGAAGACCTGCGCGAGCTTGTGCCGTTCATGATCTCCCGGCTGACGAAGGGCGGGTCGCTGACCTGCTCGGCCGAGGCGATGCGGGTACTGATGCAGAACCGCTGGTCAGGCAACATCGAGCAGCTCTACCAGACCATGCGAAAGATCGTCGCTCACCGGCGGATCGGCACGATCACCGTCGCGGACCTCCCACCGGAGTGCCGGGCGAACACGCGCCGGGTGCTAACCCCGCTCGAGTCCATCGAGTGCGACGCGATCGTGCAGGCCTTGCTCAACCTCGACGGCAACAAGGTCCGCGCCGCCAAGCAGCTCGGAATGTCGCGGGCCACCATCTACCGCAAGATCCGTGAGTACGGGATCAGGGTGCCGCACATTCCGGAGCAGCCGACCCGCCCCTGAGCATGACCAACCCGGACAGGGCGCGACCGGACTGGGTCACGCCGCTCTACCAGCGGGTCCTGGACCGGGTCTGCGCCAGCCCGGGACGGACGCTGCTGGACCTCGGGTGCGGAACCGGCCAGCTGTGCCGGATGGCCGCGGACCTCGGGGCGCAGGTCACCGGGATCGACCCGGACCGCGGCGAGATCGAGCACGCGGCCGCGCTGGTGCCGGAAGGGGCGTTCGACATCGGCGACATGCTCGCGCTCCCCTACCCCGCCGCCGGTTTCGACGGCGTGGTCTGCGTGCAGTCGATCATGCATGTGGCGAACCCGCTCACGGCGCTGCGCGAGGCAGCACGGGTGGCCGGGCCCGGTGCGCCGGTGGTGGTCACGGTCTGGGGCAAGGAGCAGGACTGCGACATCCGCGAGCTCGGTCGCGCCCTGTCCGGCCTGCTGCCCCGCCCGAACGCCCGCCCGAGCGGGGCCACGGTGCCGCCGCCGCTGTCGGCCGACGGTCGCCTTGAACGGCTGGCGACGTTGGCCGGCCTGGGCGTGGCCGAGGTCGGCGAGGTGGTGTGCCCGTTCTCCTATCCCGACGAGGACAGCCTGCTGCGCGATCTTCTCGACTCCGGGCTCGGACGGCAGGCGATGCGTGTCGCCAGCCCGGCCACTGTGCGCCGGGCCGTGGTGGCCGGACTGGCCGACTACCGGACGGCCAGCGGCGGCTACCGGTTGGACAACACGTTTCGCTACCTCGTCGGGACCCCCGCTCGGACGGCTATTTGACGATGGGGTTGCCCAGCGGCATGGGCCTGCCGCCGAGGGCCTGGTTGAAGGCGTCGTAGGTGATGTAGACGCCGATCAAGGAGAACACGATCGCGACGATCCCGGCGATCCTGCTGAGCCCCGTCGCGGTGCCGCCGCCGGCGTAGAACAGGAAGACCAGCAACAACGCGACGGCCACGAGAGCGATCAGGAGCGAGAAAGCCACCGGCAGGCGCAGGGCGGCCAGGGTGAGCACGGCGACCACGATCGTCCAGACCAGCGAGTACAGGGTGAATGCCTGCGCCCCCGCAGCCGCGTTCGCCGGTGCCCCTCCGATACCCAGCAGCAGGAAAGCGAAGCTGAACCAGAAGGCCGCGAAGACGCCGAAGATGCCGGCCACCGCGCCGGCGCCGACCCGGATCGCCCAGATCGCCGCGATCAGCAGGCCGAGGCCGGCCACAAAGATGCTGTTCGTCAGGACCGGGCCCGCCCCACCGTCGGGCTGGTAGCCGAGCAGGAAGAGCCCGAGCGTGAGACCACCTACCACGAAGCACGGTATCCCCAGCAGGACAGGGTTGTTACCCGCTGCCGCGGCCAGCCTCCGCGGCAGCGGCGGCCTGGACGTCGGTTTCGCTGGCAACGCTCATGACATGCTCCTCAGGTGCCGAGTCGGTCCGGTGGCCAGACCGGGTGCGCAATTGTGTGCTCGATCACAGCGGGAACTCGGTCTCAATTTGAAGCGTTGACCATCCCCCGGCCGTTGCGTTGTGGTCGCCAGAGGGAGCAACCATGCCTCCCGCAGTGATCGTCTTCGACGTGAACGAGACCCTGTCGGACATGGCGCCGATCGCCGACCGGTTCGCCGATCTGGGTGCGCCACGGCAGCTCGCGGCAACCTGGTTCGCCTCTTTGCTGCGCGACGGGTTCGCGCTGGCCGCCGCGGGGAGCGCGGGCAGGTTCGCCGCACTCGGCGCCGGCGTGCTGCGCACTGTGCTGACCGGTGTCTCGCTCAACCGTGCGATCGACGAGGCCGTCGAGCACGTGATGAGCGGGTTCGCGGACCTTGCCGTCCACCCCGATGTCGGCCCTGGGGTTCGCGCGCTGCGGGCGGCGGGGCTTCGCCTGGTGACGCTGACCAACGGCTCCGTCGAGGTGTCCGAGCGGCTGCTCGGGTCGGCCGGCCTGCGGGGAGACTTCGAGCATCTGCTGTCGGTGGACGACGCCGGGGTCTGGAAGCCCGCCCGCCAGGCCTACGAGTACGCGGCGCGGGCGTGCGACACGGACGTCGCCGAGATGTTGCTGGTCGCCGTGCATCCCTGGGACATCGACGGGGCCGCCCGCGCCGGGATGGGCACCGCCTGGATCAACCGCGCCGGCGTGCCGTACCCGGACTACTTCACCCCGCCACAGCACACCGTCACGGTGCTGACCGAGCTTCCCGCGGCCATCAGCCGGGCGGGCTAGCGCTACTCACGCCAGCGGTATCCGGTCGGTTCTGACCCGAGGTCGACGACCGCGGCGACCGTGCCACCGCTTGCCGACGTCCGGTCACCGAGGCCAATGGCACGAATCACTCCGTCCGAACGGCCCTGCGTGCCCGCCCGCTGGCCCCGCAACCTCGGCCAGGTGGCGTCATAGCTCACGCTGTCCGAGTCACGCCAGCACCGCGCGACGAGCTGATCGGCGGTGGACGCATCCACCTGCGATGGCAGCCAGGCGAGCGCCGGCGCTGGTTCGAACCTGCCGGTGCGCCATGCAGCGGTGAAACGCCCCGGGTCCGTCGCGTGACCACGCTCTCGGCGCCCCCATTTCAAGCGCGAGCTCGGTCACTACCAGCTGTGGGGATAGAGACGATGAAGGGTGCGCTCGAAATCGCTGCAACTCGTGCCGTCAGTGGTTCCGTCCGAGAAGCTGTCCGTGCCTGCCTTGCGGCCCGGGATCGTCGTCTGACCGAGCGCAGCGCCTGGGGCCGGCTACACCGAGATGACGTCGACGAGACCGTCGAGCGATCGGAAGTCGTCGCTGTTGCGCGTGTACACGGGAAGATTGGCCGCGAGTGCCGTGGCGGCGATGAGCAGGTCGCCGGCCCGCGCGCCGCGTGCCTTTCGGCCGGACGCGATCACCGAGGCAAAGATCCGACCGTACGCGCGCGCAGCGTTGCCGTCGAAGGGCAGCGGGTCGAAGACGGCCTCGGCCCGTTGCAGGCGGTCCTGGCGCCGGCTGCGCTCATCGGGATCGTTGGTCGCGTGGGGGCCAGCGGCCAGTTCGGCCATCGTGATCGCGCTTACTGCTATCTCGAGCGGGAGCTGTGTGGGTTCGAGCTTGTCGAGGTCGATCACCACCGACGTGTCGAGCACGCCACGTTCGCGGCGTTGCGCGCTACCCACGGGGCATCGCGTCTTGACCCGCCACGGTGTCGAGATCCTTTCGGAAGCGGTCGTAGTCGATGGTGGGCGCCACCCGGAACATCTCGACCGCGGCCTCGGCAGCGATGAACCGATGGCGACGCAGCGGAACCAGCTCTCCGACCGGGACCCCGTTGCGGGTGACGATGAATGTCTCGCCGTCGTCGAGCTCGCGCATGATCGCTCCGCTCTGGTTGCGTAGCTCTCGCTGGGTGATCTCCCGACTCATGCCGCCCAGTGTAGCACGTCGTGCTACACTGTCCAGGTTGGTTCGCGAATCACCCCAGGAACGCTGCATCCGCCCGGGCCAGCCGGATGCAGAGCGCGAGAAGAACCACGCCGGTGATCCGATCCAGCCACTTGCGGACCGCCGGCCGGGAGAACAACGAGCTGATCCGGGCCGGTGAAGGCGACGAACAGCGCCACAACAAGGCGACGGGTTCGACACTACGGCGGTGGCCAGCGGTAGCCGGTCGGCAGATCCGCACCGAGGTCGACGACCGCGGCGACCGGTCCGCCGCCGGGCGGCCCCTGGTGGACGGCCGACACCGACACGAAGGCGGCCGGGTCCCCGGTGACCGCCGCCGCAACGCCACCGACCGCGGCCTTGATCTGCCGGTGCCAGTGCACGTCGGAGTCGTCGAGCATCGCGTTGCGCCGCCCGTGCACCACGCCGTCCGGGTCGACCTCGCACTTGAGGAACACGTTCACCAGCCGCCCGTCGAGGTCGCCCGACTGCGGACGCTCGGGTAGGTCCAGCCCGGCGTCTCGGATGGCCGACCAGATGCCGTCCTGGTCGAGCGCGTCGGTCATCACGCCGTGGCCGATCCGGTAGCGGCCGCCGACACCACGCGCGTTGCCGACCACGACGACCTGCGCCTGGTCAAGCTCGACGCCAGACGAGCACGACGCGACCGAGGAGTACAGGTCGCGGCGGCGCATGACGTCGTCGTCCGACGGCATCTCGATCTCGTCGAGGGCGACGGCGACGCCGAGGCCGGTGGTGCCGTTGGACAGGTCCATCGACTCGTGGGTGTGCTCGGTCCACACCGTCTCACCGCGCGACTTCGCGTCGCGGATCGTCTGGATGGTCAGCAGCGGCGTCTTGGTTTGCACGTAGTGCACATCGGCCGGGTCGGTGATCCCGGCCCGTTCCATCGCCTCCCGCACCGCGGCGGCCACCTTCTCGATCATCCCGCGGCGGCCGATCTCCTCGGGCAGCAGCCGCTCGCTCATCGCGAAACCGACGGTCAGCCGTGGTTCGTCGCTCTGCTCGGCCCGGTCCGCGGGCACCGTGGCGAAGACGGTGGCGTGTGGGCTGAGCACGCCGTCGGTGCCGCCGGACCAGACGATCGGGACCTGCCTGGCCTGCTCCATCGTGCGGGTGCCGCGCTCGACCAGCACCTCGCGGAACGCCCGGTCGGCGATGATCCGGGTGTAGTCGTTGACCCCGCCGTTGCCTTCGGTCTTGCCGATCACGGCGACCACCCGGTCGGCCTCGATCACGCCGTTGTCGATGAGGTCGGTCAAGCCCGACGCGTCGCTGACGTGGGTGATCGCGACCTTGCGCACCTCGATCGGCTCGGGCATCCGGGGTACCTCTCTGTGAGCTTCAGGCGGGGACGACGACGGTGCCGGCGCGGCCCGCGACGGCCTCGGGGATGCGGTCCAGCGAGGTGATCACACCACGACGGCCGCCGCGCTCGACGAACCGGCACACCGCCTCGACCTTCGGGCCCATGCTGCCGCCGGCGAACTGGCCGTCCGCGGCGTGCTTGCGGAGCTCGGCGACGCCGACTTGGCCGAGCGGGCGGGCTCCCGCGGTGCCGAAGCCGAGCACGGCGGCCTCGACGTCGGTAGCGATGACCAGCACATCGGCCAGCACCGCGCTGGCGAGCAGCGCAGCGCCAAGGTCCTTGTCGATCACTGCTGCGGCGCCACGGACGGAGCCATCCGGACCGCGGACGACCGGGATGCCACCGCCGCCATTGGCCACGGTCACGAAGCCGGCGGCGATGAGCGCCCGGACCGCGTCGGCGTCCAGGATCTCCAGCGGCTCCGGGCTCGTCACCATCCGCCGCCAGCCGCGCTCGCCCCGGTCCTCCCATGCCTCGCCGTGCTCGATCATCACGCGGGCCTCCGCCGCAGGCAGGTAGCGGCCGATCGGCTTCGTGGGTCGGGTGAAGGCAGGGTCCGCTGGGTCGACAAGCGTGCGGGTGACCATGGCCGCGACCCGGGGGGCGATCCCGTAGCTGGAGAGCGCCGCGTCCAGCGCGTTGAGGATCAGGAAGCCGATGCTGCCCTGGGTCTGCGCGCCACACCAGTCGAGCCCGACCGGTGGCACCACGGTCGCCGCCAGCTCGTTCTTCACCAGCAGGTTGCCCACCTGCGGGCCGTTGCCGTGGGTCAGCACGACCTCCGCGCCGCCCGCGATGACCTCCGCGACGTGGCCCATCGCCGTGGTCACGGCGGCGATCTGGTCCTGCGGGCGGGCCTGGCCGTCGGCGGAGGTCATGGCGTTGCCGCCCAGGGCGACCAGTACCCGGCTCACAGGTAGTCGCACTCCGGTGCGGCCGCGCCGCCGGACAGCGCCGCGTAGCCGGGGCCACGGTGGAAGAACGGCTCGCCAGCCGGGCGCCCCGCCTGCAGCCGCTCGCGCAAGTCCGCGGTGGCCTTCTCGTTCAGCACCGGCTCGTCCGCGCTGCCCCCGATGACGATCCCGTAATCGTCCCTGGCGCCGGCCGGCGACACCTTGCCCCACGCGACGTCGCGCAGCACCTCGCCGACCGGCCGTTCCAGCGGATCGCCCCAACCCCCGCCGCCGGTGGTACGGATCCGGATCACCTCGCCGGCGCGCACCGGTTCGGCGTCGGCCAGCGCGTCCACCTCCCGCTCGGCCGGGCCGCCGGGGTCGATCGTCACCGAGAACGGCCGGCCGGCCTGCCCACCGGCCACGCCCCAGCAGGCCAGGATCGACCGGTCCGCGATCGACATGAATGACGCGTCGAGCAGCATCCTGATGTGCTTCTCGTAGCCGAGGCCGCCGCGGAACCGGCCGGCGCCGCCGGAGTCGAGTGCCAGCCCCAGCCGCTCGACGACGAACGGGAAGCGGCCCTCGCTGAACTCCGTCGGAAGGTTCCGCGAGTCGGGCACCACGTGCACGGTGTCCTCACCGTCGGCGTAGTAGCGGCCGCCCGACCCGCCACCAAGCACCTCGCGCATCAGGTACGGCTCGCCGTCGGCGTCGTCGCCGTAAACGCCGGTGTAGCGGATCGTCTCCTGGTCGGCCGGCATCCGCCCGCCGACCGCCTTGGCCAGCACCCCGGCGAGCACGCCGAGCAGCCGCAGGATGACGAAGGTGCGGGCGTTGGTGGGCGCCGGGAACACCGGTGTGAGCAGCGTGCCCTTCGGCGGGAACCGCATCTCGATCAGCGGCACGACGCCCTCGTTGACGTCCAGCTCCGCCATCCGCTCTGGGCTGTCGGCGAGGTTGCGCAGGATCGGCGCCAGCCACTTCTTCAGGAAGTTGCCGTCGGCGTAGTCGCCACAGTGGTTGATCGGGCCCTTGGCCTGCGGGCCGGTGCCGGTGAAGTCGATAAGGAGCCGTCCACCGTGTTCTTCGCTGGACTTGGTCAGCGTGATCCGCTGGGTGTGCAGGCGCGGCGGGTCGACGCCGTCGTGCTCGGCGTAGTCCTCCCAGACGTAGGTGCCGTCGGGGATCTTGGCCAGGAGCTCGCGGCGGAACACCTGGGTGGTCTTGTCCAGGATCGCGTCGAAGCAGGCCTCGACGGTCGTACGGCCGTAGCGGTCGAACAGCTCGGCGAGGCGGCGGGCGCCCATCAGGCAGGCGGAGCACTCGGCGTCGAGGTCGGCGGCCAGCGCGTCGGGCATCCGCGAGTTCCGCGTCATGATCTTCAGCGCGCTATCGTTCGGCACGCCCTGGTCCCACAGCTTGATCGGCGGGACCATCAGCCCCTCCTCGAACACGCTGCGGGCGTCCGACGGCATCGAGCCGGGCACCGCGCCGCCGATGTCGTCGTGGTGGCCGAACGCCTGCACGAACGCCACGACGTCCCCGTCGCAGAACACCGGGACGGTGACGCAGAGGTCGGGCAGGTGGCCGATGCCGCCTTCGGAGAGGTAGACGTCGTTGTGGAAGAAGACGTCGCCGGGCCGCATGGTCTCCAGCGGGAAGTCGCGGGCGATCGGGTGTACCAGCGCGGAGTACGAGCGGCCGGTGAGCTTGCGCAGCCGGCGGTCGTGGATGCCGGCCCGGAAGTCATGCGCGTCGCGGATCATCGGCGAGCGGCTGGTGCGGCCGATCGCGGTCTCGACCTCCTTCTCCACCGACGCGAGGTAGCCCTCGACGATCTCGACGAGGACCGGGTCGGGCGCGGTCATCGCCGCAGCTCCGGGGCGTCGTCCAAAGGAGAGATCAGCAGGTTGCCGAACCGGTCGACCTCCGCGCGGAAACCCGGATGCAGCGGCACCGTCGAGCCGAACTCCTCCAGCACGGCGGGGCCGTCGATGACGTCGTCGGCGCCGAGCCGGGCCCGGGCGTAGATCGGAGTCGGCGCCCAGGAGTCGAAGTAGACCGGGCGGCTCCCGGTCCGGGCGGCCTCCGCGCCGTCGCCGTGGGCTGCCTCGGTGATGTCGGGCTTGCGGATCGGTCCGACGCCGGTGACCCGCACGTTAACCCACTCCACCTCCTGCCGGTCGTCGCCGCGGAAGTCGTAGCCGTAGAGCCGGCCGTGCTCGGCGTGGAACATCTCCGCCACCCCTTCCACCAGCGCACGGTCGACCTCACCGGCCGGCACGCCGACCCGGACCTCGAACGCCTGCCCGTGATAGCGGAGGTCGGCGGTGCGCACGAACTGGCGGGCGTCCGCGGCGAAACCCTCCCGCGCGAGCGCCGCATCCGCCTCCGCGGTGAGCTCGTCGAAGATCCGCTGGACGGCGCCGAGGTCGAGCGCGGACTGCCGGCTGACCGCCGTGCGGACGTAGTCGTTGCGGACGTCCACGGTGAGCAGCCCGAACGCGGAGAGGTTGCCGGGGTTGAGCGGCACGAGGACGCCGGCCAGCCCGAGCACGTCGATCAGCCGGCAGGCCAGCAGCGAACCGGAGCCGCCGAAGGTGACCATCGTGAACGCGCGCACGTCCAGCCCACGCTTCACGGTGATCTGCCGCAGCGCGTTCGCCTGGTTCCACGCCGAGATCTCCAGCACCCCGGCCGCGCACTCCTCGACGCCGAGCCCGAGCTTCCCGGCGAGCTGAGAGACGCCCGCGGCTGCGGCATCGGAGTCCAGCGGGATCTCGCCGCCGAGCAGGTGCGGCGGGATCCGGCCGAGCAGCAGGTGGGCGTCGGTGACGGTCGGCTCCTCGCCGCCGCGCAGGTAGCACAGCGGGCCAGGGTCGGCGCCGGCCGACTGCGGCCCGACCTTGAGTGTCCCCTCCGGGCTGACCCGGGCGATGGAGCCGCCGCCTGCGCCGACGGTCACCACGTCGATCATGGGGATCTTGCTCGGGTAGCCGCCGACGCTGCCCTCGGTGGTCAGCGCCGGGTGCCCGTCGAGCACCACGGTGACGTCGGTGGAGGTGCCACCACCGTCGAGGGTGAGCACGCTCGCGAACCCGGCTCGCTCGGCGACCAGGCGGGCGCCGAGCGCGCCGGCGGCCGGCCCGGACAGCACGGTGGTGATCGGCTGGTGCACGACCTCGGCGGCCGACAGCACGCCGCCGTTGGACTTCATCACGTAGAACGGGACCCCGCCGGCGGTGAACGCGTCCAGCCGGCTGGTGATGTTGCCGACGTAGCGGCGGATGTCCGGCTTCACGGCGGCGTCGACCAACGTCGTCACGCTCCGCTCGTACTCGCGGTACTCCCGCAGCACCTCGCTGGAGATCGACACCGTGGCGTCGGGGTGCTCGGCGGCCAGCACGTCGCGCATCCGCAGCTCGTGCTCGGGGTTGGCGTAGGAGTGCAGCAGGCACACCCCGATCGTCGAGATCCCCCGCTCGCGGAAGAAGCGGGCGGCGGCGACCGCGTCGGCCTGGTCGAACGGCCGCAGCTCCTGGCCGTGCACGTCGAGGCGGCCGCCGACGGTCCGGACCCGGTCGGCCGGGACGATGCGCGGCGGCTTGACCCAGAAGTAGCTGTTGCCGTAGCCGTCCGGCACCGACTGCCGGGCGATCTCCAGGATGTGCCGGTAGCCCTCGGTGGTGACGAATCCGAGGTTGGAGACCTTGCCCTCGAGCAGCTTGTTGGTCGCGACGGTCGTGCCGTGCGACACCGCGCTGACGGCGTCCCCGGCCACGCCGAGAGTCTCCAGCACCTTGCGCACGCCGGTCATGAAGCCGTCCGCCGGTTCGGCGGGCGTTGACGGCGTCTTGGTCGCGACGAGACGGCCGCTGTCCTCGTCGAGTGCGACGACGTCGGTGAAGGTGCCGCCGGTGTCGATGCCGATCCTGACCGTCATTGATCAGCCCGTCAGTCCATCGGTTCGCCGTGCGGCTCGGCGTGCGGGAAGGTCGTCTGCGCCGGGCGCACAAGGTCGTCGGCGTAGCGGGCGATCAGCTCGAGGTTGCGGTCCGCGAGGTGGTCGAACGTCTGCGGCACCGACGACCCCGGCGTGAGCGAGGCCATCGCTTGCTGCGGATCGAGCCGCGCCGCGACCCAGCCCTCGTGCGACGCGGCCCGGGCGACGACCTCGGCAATCGGCGTGACGATCATGGAGTTGCCGAAGTACAGCACGCCGCCGGGGTCGGCGCCGGTGGCGTTCGCACCGATGACGTAGACATGGTTGTCGTAGGCGCGGGCGCGGTTGGTGAGCTCCCAGATGTCGGCCGAGCGGAGCAGGGCGGACGGCCGGCAGATCACCTCGGCCCCGCGGACGGCGGTGATGCGGGACAGTTCCGGGTAGTCGCCGTCGAAGCAGATGATCAGCCCGATCCGGCCCAGGGCGGTGTCGACGACGCTGACCTCGTTGCCGGGAGTGACCCAGCCGCCGCGTGAGCTCAGCTCGGTGCAGAACGGGTGGGTCTTGCGGTAGCTGCCGAGCACGTCGCCGGAGGGCCCGATCAGCACGGCCGTGTTGTAGACGATCTCCGGGCTGTCGCCGCGCTCGTAGCTGCATCCCACGATGTGCACGCCGAGCCGGGCGGCGACTTCCTGCACCGGTTCGGTCACCGGGCCGGGGATCGCGGACACCGTCTCCCACAGCTGCTCCACCGAGCAGCCGGGCGTGAACCCGGTGGTCGCCGACTCCGGCAGCACGACGAGGTCGGCGCCGGTGGCCGCGACGCAGCGCTCCACCCAGTCCACGCAGCGGGCGAGGTTGGCTTTGACGCTGTGCGGCCCGAGCGGTCCCGGCACGGGGGCGAGCTGGACAGCTGCCGCGGTGAATGCCTGCACGACTACCTCCGCGCAGCCCGGCGGCCAGCGAGCCAACCACCCACGAGGGCACCGGCAAGCGCGGTCACCGCGCCGAACACCGCGCCCTGCAAGAACGCGCCGCCCGGGATGGCCACACCGGCTGCCGGCTGCCGCTGGAACACCGCCGGAGTGTCGCCGCCACCAGCCGCTGGCACCTCGGCCGGTGCGGCTTCGGACTTACCGGTGAGGACGTCGTCGACCGCCTGGAAGAACTCCCCTGCCGTCTTCTTCGCCACGCCGGCCAGCACCCGCTGCCCGACCCCGCCGATCATGCCGCCGACCACCGCGTCGGCGTCGTAGTCCAGCCGAGTGACACCGTCGGCCTCCTCCGCGAGCCGGACGATCACGTCCGCACTGATCGTGCCTGGCCCGCCGGCTCCGGTCGCCCGCATCAGGAACGACTCGGGTTCCTGCTGGTCGGACAGTCGCACGTCGCCCTGGTAGGTGCCCTTGATCGACGCGACGCCCGCGCTGAGCGTCATCCGGTACGCGTCCTGGCCGACCGCCGCCAGCTGGTGGCAGCCGGGGATCGTGCGCACCAGCACCGCCGGGTCGTTCAACGCCTGCCACACCTTGTCCCTCGGTGCGTGCAGCACCGCCGATCCGGTGACCTTCATGGACCGAACCCTACTTACGCGCCCAACCTGCAGCGCCGCTCTTGCCGGCCGATCCAGCAGGTCTTGTCTACGACAGCCCGGACCGCGGCCCCGCGATGGCGGTCTCGAACGGGGCGGGCTGCGAGTGGTCCCTGGTCAGAAGGGGTAGCGGCGACACGCGCGGGCTCGGCATTCCCGATTTGGGTGGCTGCTGCGGTCGCAACGGACTGCGCAGCTCTGCCTGCCGACCCGCCGTCCCGGACGTGGAGTCTGCCGAGCACGCGCCGCCCGATGCGACGACCGGGCCTTCGCCCCGACGCGGACCGTTGAGCCTTACTGAGTCGGGCGGCTACGCGCTCCGGTTGAGGTCGTCACACGGTCCCGGGGCGTGCGAGGACCACATTCAGCGCGCGGATCGCGGTCGCGGCACCTGACCGACGGCGCTCGACTCGTCGGCACCGCCGACGGCCGGGATCTCACCCGCGGCGAACCGCTCCCGTAGGCCGAACAGCTCGCTCGGCGAGATCGGCATCCGTGTGATCCGGAAGCCCTCGGCGTCCTCGATCGCGGCGGCGAGTACCGCCATACCGGGGATCACGCCGGCCTCCCCCGCACCTTTGATCCCCAGCGGGTTGAGTGGGGATGGGGTCTCCATGTGGTCGGTCTCGACGACCGGCACCTCGGTGGCGTAGGGCATCAGGAAGTCCATGAACGACGCGTTCAGCAGCTGCCCGTTCTCGTCGTAGACCATCCGCTCCAGCAGCGCGCCGCCGACTCCCTGCGCCACGCCGCCGTGGATCTGCCCCTCGACGATCATCGGGTTCACCAGCGTGCCGCAGTCGTGCACCACGCAGTACCGCAGCACGGTGATCTCGGCGGTGTCCGGGTCGGTCTCGACGATCGCGGCGTGCATCCCGTTGGCGAACGTCGACCGCGACGGCGAGTAGTAGTCGGTGAACTCCAGGCCTGGCTCGTCGTCCTCGGCCACCGGCGGCCGGTCGATGTCGGCCGACCGCGCGAACTGGGTCGCCTGCTTCGCCTGCTCGTCGAAGGCGTAGCGCAGCGGGTTGGACAGCACGGCCACCGTCGCCAGCGGGATGCGGGCGTCCGGGCTGCCCTTGACCTGAACCACGCCCTCGACGATCTCGAGGTCGCGCTCGTCGACCTCCAGCGCCTCGGCGGCGATCCGCAGCGCCTTGTCCCGCACGCCACGCGCGGCCAGCGCGATCGCGTTGCCGCTCATCACCGCCGCCCTGGACGCGAACGTGCCGACGGCGTAGGCGAAGCGCCGGGTGTCCCCCGTGGTGACGACGACATCGGCCACCGGGACGCCCAGCTCGTCGGCCGCGATCTGCGCGAACGCCGTCTGGTGCCCCTGGCCCTGGGTGGTCAGCCCGGTCGACACCACAACCGTGCCGTTGGTCTCCACCCGCACGTGCGCGCCCTCGTACGGACCGACCCCGGTCCCCTCGACGTAGCAGGCGAGCCCGATGCCGACCCGGCGACCTTCGGCGACCGCAGCCTCCCGGTACGCCGCGAAGTCGTCCCAATCGACCAGCTTGCGCAGCTTCTCCAGCATCGCGGGGTAGTCGCCCGAGTCGTAGATCAGCGGGCGGCCGTCCTGAAACTGCAGCTGATGGTCGTAGGGCATGTCCGACGGCTGGATGAAGTTGCGCTCTCGCACCACGGCGCGGTCGAGACTGAGGCGGTCGGCGATCGCGTCGATCGTCCTCTCCATCACGAAGCAGCCCTGCGGCCGGCCGGCGCCGCGGTACGGCGTGACGATCACCGTGTTGGTGTAGAGGCTGGAGTACTCGACGCGGTACGCCCCCGGCTTGTACGGCCCGAGCAGCTGCGTCGAGGTGATGATCGGCACCACCGCGCCGTACGGGAGGTAGGCGCCGTTGTCGTGCCAGAACGTGACGTCCAGGCCGAGGAGGCAGCCGTCGTCGTCGAAACCGACCCGCACATGGTGCAGCTGTCCGCGCTCGTGGGCGCTGGAGACGAAGTGCTCGCGGCGGTCCTCGGTCCACTTGACCTCGCGACCAAGGGCCATCGCCGCCCACGGCACGAGGACCTCCTCCGGCCACGGGTGGACGATCTTGACACCGAACCCGCCGCCCACGTCGGGCGCGATCACCTCGACCCGGTCCACCGGCACGTCGAGCTTCGCCGCCAGCGCCATGCGCACGCTGGTCGAGGTCTGCGTCGAGGTGTACACCCGCAGCGAGCGGTCGTCGGAGTCCCAGCGGGCGTACACACCCCTGCCCTCCATCGGCATCGACGCACTGCGCTCGACGTCGAGGTCGAGCTCCAGCACGTGCGGCGCGGCGGCGATGGCGGCGGGGGCATCCCCCACCTCTTGGACGAGGTGCGCGGCGAGGTTGCCGGGGACGTCGTCGTGCACGAGCTGCGCGGCGGCCCGCGCGGCCGCGACACCCACGACGGCCGGCAGCGGCTCGTAGTCGACCCGGATCCGGTCGCACACGTCCTCGGCCACGTAGCGGTCGGTGGCCACCACCATCACGATCGCCTCGCCGACGTGGTTGACCTCGCCGTTGGCCAGGCAGTACGGGGTCTTCGGGTGGGTGATCGACGGGTGCGGAATCAGCAGCGGCAGCGCCTCCGCGACACGGCCAAGCAGGTCGTCGTAGGCGTAGATCGCGACCAGACCGTCGACATCCAGCGCGTCGGACACGTCGATGTCCAGGACGCGGGCGTGCGCATGCGGGCTGCGGACGAACGCCGCGGCGAGAGCGTTGGAGCCGAGGTCGTCGAGGTAGCGGCCCTCGCCGCGGAGCAGCCGCGGGTCCTCGCGCCGGATCATCGGCTCGCCGAACATCCGGGTCACCGTTCGGCCACCGCCTGGCCTGTGATCTCGCGCTGGATCTGCGCTGCACGCAACACGGCCGCCACGATGTTCTGGTAGCCGGTGCAGCGGCACAGGTTGCCCGCGATCGCCTCCCTTGCCTCCTCCGCGCTCGGGTCCGGCTGCTCGTCGAGGAAGGCGGTGATCGTGGTGACGAAACCCGGCGTGCAGAAGCCGCACTGCAGCCCGTGGCACTCCATGAACGCCTGCTGGACCGCGCCAAGCTCGCCGTCCGGCAGGGTGCAGCCCTCGATCGTGGTGATCGCGGCGCCGTCCACCCCGACCGCGAACAGCAGGCAGGACCGCACGGGGCGGGAGTCCACGAGCACCGTGCATGCCCCGCACACGCCGTGCTCGCATCCCACATGCGTGCCGGTCAGGCCGACGTCGTGGCGCAGGAAGTCCGACAGCAGCCGCCGCGCCGGTACCCGCGCGGTCCGCGGGAGGCCGTTGACGACGACGCTCACGTCGTGCAACTCCTCGCTCATCGGGCATCCTCGGCGTCTTGCCCGGCAGCGTCGGCCGCCGCCGCCCGTAGGGCTCGCGCGGTGAGCACACCGACGAGGTGGCGGCGGTATTCCGCGGTGGCGTGGATGTCGGCCTCCGGTTCCACGCCGGCCTGCGCCAGCCGCCCGGCCGCCTCCCAGTCCGCGCCGGCGCCATCGGGTTCGACAGACGCGCCGTGCACCGCGTCGGTGAGGTCGAGCACCACCGGCGTCGGGCCGACCGAGATGTAGCCGGCGCGCGCGCCGACCACCCGGGAGTCACCGTCGAGCGTGACGACGGCGCCGACTCCGCACATCGCGTAGTCGCCGTGCCGGCGGGCGAGCTCCAGCCACGCCGAGCCCGCCCGCCCCGGCGGCCGCGGAAAGAAGGCGCTCACCGCGAGCTCGCCCTCGGCAAGACACGACTCGAGCGGCCCGACGAAGAACTCCTCCGCGCCGACCGAACGCTCGCCCTGCGTGCTCGCCAACGCCACCGTGCCGCCGAGCAGCGCGAGCACCGCCGTCATCTCGCCGGCAGGGTCGGCGTGCACGATGCTGCCGACCGTGGTGCCGCGGT